>CAYYXO010000001.1:0-51516 GCA_964475745.1 uncultured Candidatus Saccharibacteria bacterium
GACATTTAATATAAAAATTATCAATATAGGGTTTATGTAAATCAACCTCATTTGTTATGGTGTTTTGAGGAAGCTCTGTTTCGTTTTGACCTTTACCTAAAAATTTCAACTCCTCTATTGAACCAATAACATGCTTTTTATCACACTTTTCACAAATTCAAACTGGCAAAGGTGTTCCCCAATAACGCTTTCTTGATAAAGCCCAGTCTTTTAGCTCTTTAATTCATTCTCCAAAGCGACCATGCTTGATATATTTTGGTTCTCAATTTATCAATTCATTGTTTTCCCACAATTTTTCTTTTAATTGAGTCATCCTGATAAATCAACTATCATCTGCTTTATAAATTAATGGTGTTTGACATCTTCAGCAAAACGGATATTCATGTAGAGCACCAATCAAGTCTCCATAAAGCAACAACCCTCTTTCTTTTAAATTTTCAAAAATTATTGGGTCTGCTTTTTTAAAAAATAATCCTCTTGCTTGTTCTAAAATATTTTCTTTAGGCATTATTTTTCCATCATCTGATACATTTAAAATAACTGCTAAATTTTCCTTCATGCCAACCTCCATGTCGTCAGCTCCAAATGCAGGAGCTAGATGCACTACTCCAGTGCCGTCTGAACTAGAAACAAATGGGGCTTCAACAATTTCATAAACTTTTTTATTTGAAGCTATTGCTTCTTTATCCTCAAACAATGCTTCATACTTCATGCCAATTAAATCATGAGGACTTACTTCTTTTATCTTTCTTACCTTAGCTTCTTTTAGAAAATCTACTTCAGTTAAATCTAAATGACAAATAATATTTTCTCCTTCTACCTCAAATAGAAAATATGATATTTTTGTGTTTACTGCTAAAGCAACATTCGCCATTAAAGTTCATGGCGTGGTTGTCCATACTAAAATTTTAGCGTCTTTTATCGCTAACTTTTCTGCTGAATCTTTTAAGTTAAATTTTATATAGACTGAGGGGTCTTTTACTGTTTTATAGCCTTGAGAAACTTCATGGCTTGATAAGGCTGTGCCACATCTTGGACAAAAAGGAATTACTTTGTAACCCTTATAAAGCAAATTCTTTTCAAAAACTTGTTTTAAAATTCATCAGACTGATTCAATGTATTCATTGCTATAAGTTACATAAGGTTTTTCCATGTCCAGCCAATAACCAATTCTTTCAGTTGTTTTTTCTCAGTCCTTTGTGTATTTTCAAACTGATTCTTTACATTTTTGATTAAATTTATCTACGCCATAGCTTTCAATGTCTGCCTTATTTTTAAAACCCAACTCCTTTTCAATTGAAAGCTCCACTGGCAAGCCATGAGTATCTCAGCCAGCTTTTCTTTCAACATAAAAATTTCTCATTGTTTTGTAACGACAAAATACATCCTTATATACCCTTGCTAAAACATGATGCACTCCTGGCTTGTTATTGGCTGTTGGTGGTCCTTCATAAAAATTAAACTCTGCCGATCCTTTTCGTTCCGCCAATGTTTTTAAAAATATTTGCTGTTTTTTTCAAAAATCCAAAATTGCTTCTTCCTTTTGAACAAACTCCAACTTTGGCTTTTGCTCCTGATTATTTTCTTTTTCCATGTTTAAAAATTTTTAATGATATTATTTTTTGCTCTCCAAATGTCTTTTTGCTATTTCATAGTCACCCAGATAAGCTTGCTTTTTAACCCCCTTAAGACCATCTTTTACCATAATAATTTTTTCAGCTCCCTTGCCTGTTAAAATAACCACCTCATCGTCATTATTAACTAAATCAATGGCTTTTTTAATGGCTGTTTCTCTATCAAGAATAATCCTGGCTTTATTTTTGTCTGTTATGCCATTATAAATACTGTTAACTATTTTTTGAGGATCTTCATCATAAGGGTCTTCATTCGTAATAATAACGTAATCGCTCATTTCTGTGGCAATTTTGCCCATTTCAGGTCTTTTTCATTTATCACGACCACTGCCACCACAAGAACCAATTACACTAATTATTTTTTTAAAACCCATATCTTTTAATGTTTGCAAAACTGCTTTTAAAGAATCTGGCGTATGTGCATAATCAACTACCACATTTATGTTTGATTTTGTTTTTACAAATTCCATCCTTCCTTTTGCCCCTTGATATTCATTTAATATTTTAGCGACTTCTTTCATATCTAATTTTAAAGCTTTCAAAATCGCTAGAGCAATTAAAACATTATAAACATTAAAAAGCCCATAAAGAGCTAAATCAAAATTTACTCCTTCAAAAGAAAAATGTATGCCGCTTTCGTCTATAGCTAGATTTTCTGGCTTAATCAATTTTAAATCAAGCACGCCTACTTTTGAGCTAGGCTTGTCTTGCTTGGCTGAAACAACATATTTTTTATCAGCATCAAATCTAACAAAATAGTTTTCATGTAAGTCATCAAAATTAACTACTGAAACTTTTTCAACTTTTTTGTTATCAATATATTTGGTTTTATGCTTAGTTAGCAAACTAAATAATCTGCCTTTGGCATTTTTGTAATTATCAAAACCTCCGTGTATTTCAATATGTTCTTTTTGTAAGTTAGTAATAGCTGCTATGTCAAAATTAAAACAATCCGCCCTAAACTGCTCAAGCCCTCAAGAGGTTACTTCAACAATACCAACCTTTGCTCCACTTTTTGCTGCCTTTCTAAAAAATAATGGTAAGCTTCATCTCCCAGGCATGGTCATCTTTTGATCATTTGGTTTTGCTTTGCCATTTTCTCAAACCTCCATCGTAGAATAGCTGGCAAATTTAATATTTAATTTGCTTAAAACATTTGATAGCATATTTACTACCGTGCTCTTTCCTTTAGTGCCAGTAACTCCAATAATAATCATTTTTTCTTGACAACCTTTTAACATAGCTACACCCACCAAAGATCAAAAAAAATGTCATAATTTTTTTACCATATTTAATGGCTTTTTTATCAAGTCTTTCATAAAATTTTTTTACTCTTTATTTTTAGTACATATTATAGTATACTATATAATATCAAATAATCATTATGAAATCAAGCAAAAATGACATTTTTTAAACTAAAATCAAGCTTTAAGCCAACTGGTGACCAGCCCAAAGCCATCAAAAAGCTGGTTGAAGGTTTAAATAATCAAATCCCCTGCCAAACACTATTAGGCATTACTGGCTCTGGAAAAACTTTTACTTTAGCCAATGTAATCAAAAAAACCCAAAAACCAGTACTAATTTTATCTCCTAACAAAACTTTAGCAGCCCAACTATTTGAAGAATTTAAAAACTTTTTCCCAGAAAACCAAGTAAACTTTTTTATTAGTTTTTACGATTACTACCAGCCAGAAGCCTACCTTCCTTCAACAGACACCTATATCAGCAAGGATGCCAAAATAAACAAATATATTGAAGAGTTAAGACACTCCACTGTTACCAGTCTTTTAACAAGCAATGATGTCATTACTATTGCCTCTGTTTCTGCTATTTACGATTTAGGTAATCCAGCAACTTTTAATAAGGCATCTTTTACTGTAAAACTAAACGATAGCTTTACTCGCAAAGAATTAAGTAAAAGATTGGTTTTGCTTTACTATTCTCAGAAAAGTTTAAATTTTTCTGAATCCAGTTTTTTTAGATTTAGAGAAAACATCATTGAAGTGTTTCTTCCTAATGGCTTAGAAACAATCGAACTCCACTTAGAAAAAAACAAAATCAAACAAATCATCAAAAAAGTAAACCCTGTTCAAAGCCAAAGCAAAGATTTTCTATCCATCAAAAAAAATTTATCCTTTACAAAAGAAACTCTCAGCTCTTTTACTTTTTTTCCTACCAAGCTTTTTGCCACTGATCAAGACAAGTTAAAGCTAGCTATTTTAAATATAAAAAAAGAATTAAAAGATCATTTAAAAACTCTTAAAAAAGAAGAAAAACATACTGAATATTTTAGATTAAAAAATCGCGTCAATCATGACTTAGAAATGCTTCAGTCTACTGGCTATTGCGAAGGTATTGAAAACTATTCAAGACATCTTTCTTTTAAAAATCCAGGTGATCCGCCTTTTACTCTTATTGACTATTTTAAACATTGCTACCAAGATAATTTTTTACTCTTTATTGATGAAAGTCATATTGCTATTCCTCAAATCCAAGGCATGTATAATGGCAACTTTATCAGAAAAAGCACCTTAGTAAATTATGGCTTTCGCTTGCCTTCAGCTATTGATAACCGACCTTTAAAGTTTTCAGAATTTGAAAAAATCATCCCTCAAACAATTTTTGTCTCAGCCACGCCTAAAGATTATGAAATTCAAAAATCAAATAAAAATATTGTTGAACAGCTCATTAGGCCAACAGGTATTTTAGATCCAAAAATAATTATCAGACCATGCCAAAACCAAATTCCTGATTTAATTGATGAAACACAAAAACAAGTAAAAAACAAAGAAAAAACTTTAGTTTTAACTTTAACCAAAGCTTCAGCAGAAGATTTAACAGCTTTTCTTAATCAAAAAAACATTAAAGTAAAATATCTTCATTCTGATATAAAGCCGCTTGAAAGACCTGAGATTATAAACGACCTTCGTTCAGGAAGAATTGATGTTTTAGTTGGCATTAATTTATTGCGCGAAGGATTAGATCTACCAGAGGTTTCTCTTATTGCTATACTTGATGCTGATAAAGAAGGTTTTTTAAGAAACAGAATATCTTTATTACAATCAATTGGGCGTGTTGCCAGAAATACTGAAGGCAGAGCTATTCTTTATGCTGATACTGTTACTAAATCAATCAAAGAAACCATTTCGGAAACAAACAGACGCCGCAAACATCAAATCGCCTATAACAAAAAACACCACATTAACGCTAAAACCATTAAAAAAGATATTCTTTCTTCTTTTAAAAAAGATTCAAAACTTGAACCAACAATCAAACATGGCAAAGAAATGATGATTTATCTAGAAAAAGAATTAAAAAAAGCCATTGAAAATTGAGATTTTGAAAAAGCCGCCGAGTTACGCGACAAAATTAATAACCTAAACTCAAAATAAAAATCCCAGAAATATCTGGGATTTTTTTAATAGCTTTTTCCAAACAATCATTTTTGGTTAGAATCTTTATTGCAATAAATACATTTGCATTGTTCTTTGGTGTTTATTCTGTCCAATTCTAAACATCTTACTGTAGCTGAAGTTTCTTCTTTAATTTTATTTTCACATTCAGCATTTTCACATCAACCAGACCTAACAACATTTCCCTCTTCAATGTATTTTTTAAATTCTTCATAAATTTCCGTTTCTTTTGTTTTGCTATTTCTCATTTGTAAGTTTCTACTAAGCAATCTGTTTTGAACTTCGTTTAATATTTCCTGGATTTTTTCTTCAAAACCATCGCTTGATATATCTTGTTTTGAAAAATCATCTCGAGCTACTACTTTGATTATTTTGCTTTCCAGCTCTTTGCTTCCAATCTCAATCCTCAAAGGAACACCTTTTAGCTCTCATTCGTTTATTTTATAACCCAAGCTATGAGTGTTGTCTTTATCAATTACAACTTTAATTCCTTTTTCCTGCAATTTGGCTTCGATAATTTTAGAAAAATTCAAAACCTCTTGATCAGTGTCCGTTTTTTTAGTAATCGGCAATATCACTACTTGAATTGGTGCAATATTTGGAGGCATAATCAACCCCAAATCATCGCCATGTGCCAAAACCAATGCCCCAATAGATCTAGTGGTTAAGCCAAAAGAACTTTGATGAACAAAGGTCTGTTTACCATTTTCATCCAAAAACTTTACATCAAAAGCTTTGGCAAAATGATCTGACAAGTCATGCGATGTGCAAGCTTGCAATGCTTTACCATTTGGACAAACAACTTCCACGGTATAAGTGTTCTTAGCACCAGCAAATTTTTCTGATTGACTTTTTACACCAACATAAGATGCTATCGCCATATATTCTTCATAAAAAGTTTTATATCAGTCAAGCGCCCTGAAAACCATTTCCAAATTTTCTTGTTCATTAGAAAATGCCGTGTGGCCTTCTTGTCACAAAAACTCTCTTGTTCTCAAAAAAGGAAAGGTTCGTTTTTCAGCTCTAAAAATATTACATCATTGATTGATTTTAATAGGCAAATCTCTGTGTCCTTGTATTCAATCGGCAAAAGTTCTATACATAATGGTTTCTGATGTTGGCCTTAACACCAATGGATCTGTCAACTCTTCATCACCTATTTTGTCTATTGTAAAAAGCTCTGGAGCAAACCCCTCCACATGTTCTTTTTCTTTTTGTATAAAACTCATTGGAATCAACATTGGAAAATAACAATTTTCAAAACCATCTGCCTTGAACATTGTATTTAATATTTTTTGAGTATTTTCTCAAATAGCATAACCATAAGGTCGTATCACTATGCTTCCCTTCACATCAGAATAGCTGCAAAGCTTGGCTCTTAAGACAACATCATTATATCAATCTGCTATGTTTTCTGATTTTTTGGTTAAATCTCTTTTTTCAAAACTTTTCTCCATAATATTTAAGTTATATTTTTTATATTGTTATTATATCAAATTTAAATAATATTGTCTATTGCCTAAATTAAAAAGAGCGACAACTATTGTCGCTCTTAAACTTAGATTTCTTTGCTATTTAAAATAATTCTTGAAGCATCTCCTTTATCATGCCTATTTCAGAAAATCCTTCCCACACAAAAAGACTGGGCTGGCCTTGTTCTAACACATAACAAGAGGCCAAGCTTTCCTTTTCTTTTATCTTGTCTGGAAAGGAATCCAAATTAAAGCTTTTAAGGAGTTGCTTTATCCACTCCACCTCAAGATCGCCGCCGCCTCTGGCCTTATGAACATACAAATAAGATAAAAGCAGCTTTTGCTCTACGCCCAAGGGAATTTTTAAAAGCGGCTTTCCCTTTTTTAAAATTTCCTCCTCCGGCTTTTGCAAAATTTGTGTGAGAATTATTTCTGCATCTGCTGGCTTTATCTCTTTTCCTATTTGCTCCGCACAAAAAGTCGCCACAATCTTTTCAAAACCTTTCATTCTTTTACCTCTTTTAGATATTGATTTTTGAAAATACCATCGTTACCCTATCACATTAATCTAGCGCTGTCAAGATATTAGCTTTTTCTAGCATACAATAAATATTCTTTATTGCCTCCCTTTTTGCCTAATAAGGGAGATTCGACAAAGTCTAAAATATCATAGCCCTGCTCTTTTATTAACTGCTTTATAGCTACTAACTTTTCAAAAATTAAATTTTCATCTTCTACTTTTCCTTGTTTGTTTTTATTACCTTGAATTTCAAACTGAGGCTTGATCAAAAACACCACTAGACCGCTTTCCTTTAAAAATTTTTTAAAACTTGTTAATATTTTTTCAATAGAAATAAAAGAAACATCAACCACTATCAAATCCACCAGCTCTTCTAACTCTTTTAAATCTCGGATATCAACATTTTCAAAACTTACTACTTTTTCATTTTGTTTTAATCTTTCTGACAATTGATTATCACCCACATCAACACTATAGACTTTGCTTGCTCCATTTTGCAACAAACAATCTGTAAATCCTCCTGTGGAAGCACCCACATCTAAGCAAACAAAATCTTTTACTTTGATTTTAAAAAAATTTAAAGCATATTGAAGCTTCTCGCCACCTCTTGAGACAAACACGCTTGTAAAATCAATTGATATCTCATCTTCAGAGTCCACCATTTTATGGTTTTTAACTTCCACTATGCCATTGACCCTAACTCTATTTTCAGAAATCAATCTTTGGGCAGCGCTTCTGCTTTGCACTAGACCTCTTTCCGTTAATTCAATGTCTAATCTTTCTTTCATTATTGTTTATTTTTATTTTTGTTTAACACCCCTGCTAGCGGGCAATTATCATGATCATGCTTTTTAGCTGGGCAATAATCTCTGCCATATTGCACCATTCTTAATTGGAACTCTCTTCTCTCTTTTTCTGGCACAATTTTTAACATTTCTTTTTCGATTTTTACTGGGTCTTTTTCATTTACAAAGCCATACAAGTTTAACAATCTAATCATGTGTGTATCAATAGCCAGCCCTTCATTTATATCAAAACCCATAGACAAAACAATATTAGCTGATTTTCTGGCAATATGTTTTAAGGCTAAAAGCTCTTCCATGGTTTTAGGCACTTTTGAATTAAACTTTTGTTTTATTGTTATGGCATTTTCAACAATGGCCTTAGCCTTATTCTTATGAAAGTTTACTCCGTAAATATCTTTTTCCATTTCGCTTATTTTCGCCTTACTATAATCGTCAATGTTTCGATATTTTTGAAAAAGTTTAAAAGTAATTTCATTGACCTTTTTGTCGGTTGTTTGAGCTGACAAAATGGTTGCCACTAGCAACTCTCAATTATTTGAAAACTTCAAAGCAATCTTTATCTTTGGATAAATCCTCTTGAGTTCTTTGTTTGCCAAGTTAAACATTTTTTTATTTAACTTTTGTTTTTCTTTGTCAAGAAATTTTTCTTGTTTAAGATACACCATATTTTTTCTTTATTTTTCTTTCTTCTTCTTTCAGCAAATTTTCGTATTTAGTTTTTGAAGCATCACTCATGTCTTTTAATTTGCTCGTGTCGAGCAAATTTAGTTCTTTAGCTCTCTTGGTCAAATGTTTTATATTGTTTAGTTTTAAATCATCTATTATTTCTGATAGCAAAATATTTAAAAGATAGCCTAACTTCGGACCGGGCTTCAAATCAAGCATTTTCATCAATTGGTGACCATCTAATTTTAATGTCTTTAAGCTAAGATTTTTGTTGTCTAGCTCATTTAAAACTTTTTCTACTCTAAATAAAAAATGTCTTAATCTAAAAGGCAGTGCCTTAGGGCATCCAGAACCAATGCGATCAGCCTCTCTTAGTTGAGAAAGCTCTAAAATATTTTCTTTTTTTACTTTAGCTAGCAAATGCCTTATAGAAGCATCTGTGTTTATCAATGGGTCGTAAAAGAATTGATGGTTGTCTACCAATAAAACAATTTTATCTAAAATATAATTCGGAAATTTTAATCTTTCTAAAATTTTCCTGGTCATTTTAGCACCCACTACTTCATGGTTGTAAAAAGTAGCTGTTTTTCCCTTTCCTCTTTTTACTTTTGGCTTGCCAATGTCATGAAGCAAGGCAGCCAGCCTTACTTCCAAACTACAATTTTGCTTTACAGCATAATCAAACGACCTTAGCAAATGCTCATAAACAGTATAAATATGGTGAAGATTTTGATCCACCCCTACAGCTTCTAAAATTTCTGGGATAACATGGTTCATAAGCTTTGTTTCGCAAAGCAAAGCTATTGCCTTACTTCCTGCCTCGCTCATAACAATTTTAATAAATTCATCTCTAATTCTTTCTTTTGAAACAAATTTTAAATTTGGTGATTTTTCTAAAATAGCAGCAAATGTTTTTTCTTCAATGCAAAAACCCAACACAGCGGCAAACCTTACCGCTCTTAACATTCTTAAGGCGTCTTCTTCAAATCTTTCCTTAGGACAGCCCACCGCTCTAATTATTTTATTTTTTAAATCCTTTATGCCTTCAAAAATATCTATTATTACTCCTTCACATTTTACTTTGGTTTTTAGTTCTTTAGTTTTTTTTATGTCAAAAGCCAAGGCATTGATAGTAAAATCACGCCTCATTAAATCTCCTGGCAATTCTTTCAAAAACTTTATTTTTTCTGGATGTCTTTTGTCTTTGTAATCACTTTCCTGACGATATGTTGTTACCTCAACTATTTTTAAATTATTTACTTTTGATCCAGTCAAAATACCCACTGTGCCAAAATTATTTTCATAGATACTTTTTTTAAAAATAACTTGTACTTGTTTTGGCTTGGCATTAGTAACTACATCTCAATCATTTATTTCTCTTTCTAACAGCAAATCTCTCAGACATCCGCCGACAATATAAGCGTCGAACTCAGCCTCTTTGAGCTTTGAAATAATTCGAAAAACTTCTTTTGGCAAGCCAACAACAATATTATCAGTTTTATTTTTCATATCAAAATTTATGTTTTAAAATATAGCCCAAAACAATATTGGGCTAATTTTACTTTATTGTTTTTTATCTTCTTTAATTTTCATGTCCTTGTTAAACTTATCTAACGCTTTATAATATTTATCTTCTTCTAAAAAATCTCCTGCAAATTCTTCATGCACCACAATATCCTCAGAAACAGCCTCAGAAACTTCTGTTTCATTACCATCTTCAAAAACAACAGCCCCTGATTCGTCTTCATCTGGATCAGCACTGTCTTTTTGCAACTTTTTTAATTGTTTTTTAACATCACTTAAGTCATCTCCCGAGGTATCTGATATCAAACCAATATCGTCATTTAGCTCTTCTTTTTTTCTTTTTGACATAATATTTTTTTAAATTTATTAATTTTTAAGTTTAAGCCCTTTTTCTAAATAACAAATACTTGCTACACATATAGCTAAAGCATCTGCAGCATCATCTGGTTTTGGCACCACTTCCAAGTCAAAATATTTTTTAACTAATTGCTGAATCTGTTTCTTTTCTGCCCTGCCATAGCCAGCCAAGTATTGTTTTATCTGCAAAGGTGTTAGCTCTAAGATTTTAATTTTGTTTCTTTTGGAAGCCAATAAAGTAACTCCCCTTGCTTCACTAATCTTCATCACTGTTTTTGCGTTTTTAAAAAAGAAAACCTCCTCAATAGCAAGCAAATCTGGTTTGTGATTTTTGATAAGACCATTTACCTCTTTAAAAATATTTTCTAATCTTTCTAAGGCATCTAATTCTGTAAAATCTCAACAGCCAAAATTTATAATTTTTGCTTCTCCTTTTTTGTACTCAATCGTAGCATAGCCAGTTCTTGATGTGCCAGGGTCAATGCCGATAATAATCATATTAATTTATATAATTAGCATTTGTAAAGACCTCTTTTACATCTTGGCAATCATCTAGAGCTTCTAGTAATTTATCGATTTTATTTTTGACATTTTCTTCTTTGACATCAACTTCTTGATTGCCTTTTCATTCTAGATAGGCGTCTAGTGTTTCAACAAATTTTTCCACTTCTGCTTTTACAATATGCAAATCGCTATTAACGGTTTCTATCTCTACTACTTCTTCTCCTATTTTTATATCACTTGCTCCTGCTTCAATCACCTTCATTTCAAAATCTTCTTTTCAGTTTTTTATATCAATAATAATTTTTCCTATTTCATTAAACATCCATTTCACACTTCCTTCTCCTGCCATTTTGCCATCATATTTTGACAAAGCATGTTTTACTTCTGCTACTGCTCTATTTTTGTTGTCTGTAATAACCTGTATAACTAAAGCTATGCCGCCTGGGCCATAGCCTTCAAAAAACATTTCATTAATAATATTTCCCTCGTTTAACTCTCCGGTACCTCTTTTTATAGCTCTTTCTATGTTTTCTTTAGGCATTCCTGAAGCTTTTGCTCTATCAATCAGCAAACGCAATTTAGGACTAAGACTTACATCCCCCTTGCATTCACTGCTTGCCAAAGCAATAGCTACAGCATACTTTGAAAAAATTTTCCCTTTTTTAGCATCATTAATGCCTTTTTGATGCTTTATTGACGATCATTTATTATGTCCTGACATATTTATATTTTAACCATTTTTTAATCTTTTCCTATTGTTAGCGACTTTTCCTGCTTTTCCTTTATTATACAATATTTTTTCTTGAAAATCAAGACAAAACGATTTATTGTTATTGAATATTATTTTATTTTATGGTACACTTTTAATAGAAAAAATAGCTAAACTTTTAACATGAAAAATAAAAAATATTTTGTTTTTATAATTATAGTGTTTTTGTCCTTTGGGCTTGTAAGTAAAAAAGCTTTTGCTTGAGATTGCCCTCTTCAAACAGTTGGCTTGTCTCGCACAAACCAACAAGGAAAATTTAATGAAGTAGTTGCTTTGCAAACAATTCTTTCTTTGTACCCTAACATTTATTCTGATGTTGAAATTGTTGGTGCTTTTGGTCCAAAGACAGAAGCTTCTATCAAAAGACTGCAAACAGACAATGGCTTGCCGGCCAATGGTGTTATTACTCAAGACACTCTTAATTTGCTTTGCCAACAATACTACTACTGCCCCTTCAGAAGTATGGTTGGTCGAGGCGATGATTTAAACCCAGAGCAAATTATTGAAATAAAAATTCTTCAATCATTTCTTAAATTTTTACCAGAAGTTAGATATACTGGTCCAGTGACCGGATTCTTCGGTGTTTTAACAGAACAAGCAATAACAAAATTTCAAAACGCCTACAATCACTATCCAACAAAAATAATGGATTTTGAAACTATAAATTCTCTATGCAACATCTTAAAAAACATCAATGATATTAATTTAACTAAAGCCGTAACTGCTTCTCCTAGACCAGCAGCTCCAGCAACACGCGGGCCATTAATTGCTGTTTGTGTCGCTGACCCAAAGGAAGCTCAACCAAATCAAAAAGTCAACTTTTTGTCACAAACCATCGGTGGTAACCCGCCTTATCGTTATCAATGAAGTGGCTATGCTTCAGGCACTAGCAATTCATCTTCTAATGTTTTTACAGGAAACGGTGCTTACACAGCTATTTTAAAAGTAACTGACAGTTCCAATCAAACAACTGAAACTAGCTGTCAAGCCATCGTTGGTTCTAGAGGCTACCAGCCACCTGCCAGCATACCGCCAATAACCATGCCGACAACTACTACTACCACCACCAGAGCAACTCAGCCACCAACTGACTATACTGGAAAAGTGTCTATCCAAATGACTAGTGATTTTCATGAAATAAAACAAGCCAATGACACTATAAACATCTTTTGAACCAGCAACAATGCTGAAACATGTTATGCTACTTCTGCTCCAACACATCAAAGCTGAAATGGGCCTGTTAATTTAACTGGTCAAAAAACAATTTCTAACTTGAACATTGCTCCTGGCAATGCTATAATTTTTACTTTGGTCTGCAATAATCGCAACCAAACAGAAGTAAAATATGTTGTTATAGAAAGAAAATAACTAAATTTTAAAAGTGCCTGAACTCCCAGAAGTTTTAACAACCATAAAATATCTAAAACCAAAAATGGTTTCTAAAACCATTGTTGATATTTGAAAAAACAAAAAAACAAAAATAGGCAACCAAATCAACAAGAGTTTTTCAAAAGCTCTTGTTAATAAAAAAATCCTTGCTATTGAGAATATTGGCAAATATATTTTATTTTATTTGAGCAGCGACTTGGTTTTAATTATTCACCAGAAAATTAGCGGTTACTTGCTTATCGATAAATTTACCTATCAACAAGGAATTTGATACAAACCAAACCAAGAGACTTTACGCTTCCCTCTTATTGGCATCACGCTTAGCAATCTCTCTACTTTGGTTTTAATAGACCACAGAAGACTAAGTCGCCTTTCGCTTGTTTATAAAAAAGACCTTTTAAAAATCACCCTCTTAAAACAAATGGGGTTAAACCCTCTTTTGCCAAGTTTTACCTGGCAAAGCCTTTATGATCAATTTACAAGACATCCTAGACTAAACCTAAAAAAAGCTCTTTTAAACCAAACTATTGTTAGTGGCCTTGGAAATATTTATAGCGACGAAGTTCTTTTTTTAAGCAAGCTCAAGCCTTTTAAACTAGTTTCCACGCTCACTCAAGCAGAAATTAAACTTCTCCACAAAAATATTATTAAAGTTTTAACATCGGCTATTAAAAACAAAGGCACCACTTTTGCCAACTACCACAATCCTAGCGGTCAAAAAGGCGGCCATTTAAAATATCTTAGGGTTTATCAGCGAAAAGATAAGCCCTGTCTTAGGTGTGGTGCTAAAATCAAATGTCTTAAAATTAATCAGCGCAGCAGCTATTTTTGTAATAAATGTCAAAAATAAAATATGATCTATAATCTCTTTGGCGAAAACAGCTTTTTACTAAGCTTAGAACTAAAAAAACAAAAGTCTCTTTTTGAAAAACAAGGCTTTGATATTTTTTTTATTGATTTTGATTTGCCTGAAAATGAAACTAAAACACCCGCTGAATTTTTTAATCAAAAGCTAGCCAAACTAAAGACTGCCCTAGACAGTTACAATCTTTTTAATAACAACAAAGCTGTCTTTGTTAAAAACTTCAACGAAAAAATTCTTCCTAAACCTGTTTTAAAAAAAATCATGCCTTCTTTTGAAAGAGCTTCAGAAGACAAAAATAGTTTTTTAATTTTTACCAGCAAAACAAAACAAACTTTATCAAAAAACACTAAGATAAAGTTTCTAGAGTTTAAAAAGTCGTCGCCAAAAGAAATTGATTCTTTTATCAAAGAAACTGCCAAACAAAACAATCTTACTCTTTCTTTAAAGGCAATTGATTTTTTAAAAAACAATTTTACCAACAACCTCGAAGCTATTTATTTTGAAATTCAAAAACTAAGCAACTACAAGCAAACTATCGACGAAAAAGATATTTTAGCGTTAATAAGCAAGCCTAATGTTTCTATAGATTTTGCCATTACCAACGCCTTCAGCACTTTAAACAAAGTTTTTTGTTTTAAAACTTTATTAAACGAAATCAATGCCAACACCTTTGATTTATTAATCTTTGGTTCAACCATAAGCTACTTAAGAAACGCTCTTTTGCTAAAAGAAAAACAGCTTATCAAATCATCTGTTTTTAAAATTCACCCCTTTGTAGAAAAGAAAATGACTCCCTTTATAAACAAATTTTCCGACAAGGAACTCAAGCTTTTTTACGGCCAGCTATATCAATATGATCTTCTCATAAAAAAAGGTCGCGTTGACACTTCCCTTTGCTTAAAATTATTTATTACCAAAAACATTTAAAACACCCGCCTATAATTAGGCGGGTGTTTTTATTTTAGCTTTTTGGCTAAGCGTGATTTTAATCTTGCTGCTTTGTTTTTGTGTAAAATATTCTTCTTAGCAGCCTTATCAACTGCCTTATAATATGTTTTTAAATCTTGCTTGGCACCTTCTTTGTCTTTGGCTAAAACCTTTTTTTCAATTCCTTTTTTGGCTTTCTTTACTTTTGTTTTATAAACCAAATTTTCAGCATAACGCTTTTTGCTTTGCTTTAATGCTTTTTTGGCTGATTTAATAATTGGCATATTCTGTTTTCTTTATTTTTTATTTAACTAAGTTATTATAACATACTAAAACAAAAAAGTAAAGTAAGCGAAAACAAAATGATGCCCTCCTTTTATAACTTCCCTTTTATGCCTTTTAATCTAGCCCAAAGGCTCTTCGTCTGAGCCTTCTACTGGCTCTATATATCTAGTAACTTTAATTGATTTTTCTAAAATATTTAAACTCTCATCTTGCACTAAAACTCTTATTTCATTGCCTGAGACCAGGATATCTTTTTCAATTATAATAGTAAAAATGTCATCTCTTAGATGTTTTAGTTCGCCAATATAGTTATTGTTTATAAAAACTATTTTTTGATAAACATCAATTTCGCTTAAAACTTTTACTTGCATTTCAAAATCATGATTTATTTCTTGTCCTGGTTGAATGTTTAAAAATTCTATGGTGATATTGCCTTCTTTTTCATCTTCACCTTTTGTGGTGGTGGTCGTGGTTTTGGTTTGATACTTTTCTTTATAAACATCCTCATTTAAAGGCTTGTTATAAAACTCATTAAAATTTTCTAGCCTAGAGCTTAACCAAGCCAAAACCGGCTCTTGCCAATTCAAAAATTGGGAATCTTTTTCAGGATTTCTTGGTATTGGGCCTAGAGGATCTTTTTTATCAACAAAAAACAAAATCGTATTGGCTTGCAAAGTTCCTCCCAATTCATTTATATATTGACCATTTAGCATGGGTTTATCAATCGAAGTATAAGCTGGCTTTGAAAAATATTCTGTTGGTCTTTTTGATAAAGCATATTTCATATATTCATTTCAAGCTGGCGCTGCCACCATGCCACCAGATGGACCCTCAAAAATTGGTTTATAATCATTGTTGCCAACTCAAACGCCAGTAACAATATTAGGCGTATAACCAACAATTCAAGCATCACGAGAATCAGAACTTGTACCAGTTTTTGCTGCTACATCAATATTTTGACCAAAAAACAAAGCGTTGTTTGCTGTACCAAAAAGTGGTGTTCTTGCCTGATTATCTGATAAAACATCGTTTACCATTCTAATATAATTTGGATTAAAAATTAATTTTGATTTGTCTTGATATTCTTCGATTATTTTACCATCTTTGTCTGTTATTTTTAAAATAGTGCTTTGATTATGTCTTACTCCATCCTCACTTAAAACAGAGTAGGCCCCTACCATGTCATATAAAGTAACTGCTCCGCCTCCCAAAACTAAAGGTAGGCCATATTCTGCACTTCCTTTTGTAAAAGTTTTTATACCAAAGTTAAAAGCAAGCTCCAAAACATTGTCTATGCCTGCTAGATACAATGTTTTAACAGCTGGAATATTTAAAGACTGTGCTAACGAATTTCTTAAATTAACTGGCCCTCTAAAAATTCTATCGTAATTTTTAGGTATGTAAGGTCTATTTTCGTCAACAGAAAAATTTGTCTCGACATCAAAAACAATTGTATCTGGACTATATCCTTTTTCAAATAAAGCCAGGTAGGCAAAAGGTTTAAACAAAGACCCTGGTTGCCTTAAACCAAAAATTGCATTAAAATTGCCATCTATATCATAATTTCAAAAATCACGAGAACCAACCATGGCTAAAATTTGCCCTGTTTTTGGATCTTGAGTCAATAAGGTCATGTTATCAACACCAAATCTTTCTTCATTTTGCTGACCATATCTTTTAACCACTTCTTCTGCCTTTTTTTGCAAATCATAATCGAGCGTGGTAATAATTTTTAAACCTCCTCTTTGCAACAAATCTTCTCCATATTTTGAAACCAGTTGTGATTGCACAAAAGCAACAAAATGAGGCGCTAAAATTGTTTGCTCCCTTGTTTTAAATTCTGTTTTTTCTTGTTTTATTTTTTCAACCTCTTCTGTTTCAGCCCAACCAAATTCAACCATTCTATCTAATACTCAGTTTTTTCTTATCTCCAGTCTTTCCCGGTTGTTTCCAAAAGGAGACAGAAATGTTGGTGCTTTTAACAGACTCGCTAGATAAGCAGCTTCTTTTAGATCTATGTCTTTGGCACTTTTGCTAAAATACAGCTGGCTAGCAGATTCAACCCCATAGGCGTTAAAACCATAGGGAACCTGGTTTAAATACATTTCAAAAATATCATCCTTAACATATTGACGCTCCAAATTAAAAGACAAAATCATCTCTCTTATTTTTCTCGCAGTTGATCTTTCTGTTGTTAAAAAAGCGTTTCTTGCTAGCTGCTGAGTGATGGTTGATCCTCCAGGTCCTTTACCCAAAGTAACAATATTTAAATAAGTTGCCCTTATTAAAGATTTTCATGACACCCCTTTATGGCTATAAAAAGCATCGTCTTCGGCAGCTAAAGTAGCTCATTTTATTACCTCTGGTATCTCATTAAATTTTAAGTATTGCCTGTTTTCTAGTTGAGTTTGGTCATATAAAATAACCTCTCCCGTTCTATCATAAATAGAAAAATTTTCGTTAATAACTCTTTTTCCTAAGTTTTGTATGTCTGGCAAATCTTTAGAAAAATAAAACATTGTTGCTATAAAAACAACTCCTAACAAAACAAAAACTATAAAAATATTTCTAAAGTTTATTAGTTTTTTCAAAATTTTAATTATCATGTTTAGATCTTACATTTATATTACCTACCTGGTTTATTTCTATAATTCTTTGGTAGTTGCCAGAAATAGCACCAATGGAAATCTTGCCATTCACAACCAAATTTTCACCTACATCATAAAGATATATCCTTGGCTCAGGCGGCAAATATATCAAAATTGAAAAGTTGACATTGTTTACAAAAGTATTTATCGGCAATCTTACTTCTTCTACCTTTTCTTCTTCTTGATATTTACTATCACCTTTTAAGTGCCTGTCACAAAAATCAGAAAAAATAATGTAGCTATCTTTTTTATCTGGGTCAAAATAAATACCTCAACCACAAATTTTTTTGTCATCTATTTGCCTAGTTTGCATTGAAAGATTTGCTACCCTTCTAATGTCAAAGGCCAACCTCTCTGAAGCTCTATTTATCTTATTTATATTTTCGCTTCTACGAGTATAGGAAATAGTAACTCCAAGCATTATCATGATAATGGTTGAGGTAACTAATATTTCTATTAAGGTAAAGCTTTTTTTCATTTTTTTATTTTAAATAATATTTAAAAAATTAAAATAGAGCTGAAGTAATTTTTCTCCTCACATAAAAGTCATAAATCCTCCTAAAGCTAAATAAGGCCCAAAGGCAACATATTGTTTCATCTTCTTCTTTCCTGTTAAAATCAACATTATACTGATTAATCCTCCGACAATAAAAGACAAGAATAAAAAGACAAATACAGCTGGAGCGCCTAAAATAAAGCCAACAAAACCAGCTATATAAGGATCTCCATCACCCATCGCCTTCCCTTTAGTCGCTCATACAATTATTTGAATAGCCAAAAAACCAATAATCAACCCTAAAACATTGCTTCAAATGCCTAAAACTCGCGGAAAGAAAAAACCAACGCTTCCAAGCCAATTGTTATAGAATTCGAAAAACATTATTGGCTGGAATTTGTTTACTAGCAACAAGGCTCCTTCGCCAATTAAGCCAACAAAAAAACCCGCGAACAAAAAACCATCTAAGACCACTAGGTTTCGTATATCAAAAATGGATATTAACACTAAAATAGAAACATAAATTAGCCACAAGAACAGTGGGATAAAATTAACCACCATTGCCCAACCTTCCAAAATCAAAACTGAAGTATTATAAAAAGGTATTTGCAAAAAACGATAAAAAACTAGGGCAAATAAAAGTCCCAACAAAACTTCTGTAAAAAGATTTAAAATTGATATTTTCTTTTTGCATTGACTACACTTTCCTCATAGAAAAATATAGCTTAAGATAGGAATATTTTCTCAAAACCTTAGCTTGTAGCCACAATGGTCACAATGCGACGGCTCTTTTATTATCTCTTTTTCTTTCTCTGATCTAAGAATAATTACATTCAAAAAACTTCCCACCATAGATCCTAAAATAAACAACAAAATATATATAAAAGTTATTAAAAAACTTGACATATTGCTTCCATTTATTTTTGTTAATAAGTAAAATATAACAAATTTTTTATAAAATAACAAGATAAAAAACCAGGCATTTTATACCTGGTTTTTTTTAAAATCTTCTACATAGTAATACAGTACATATTATCATTTAAACATTCTGACAGTCCAAATCTTGACTCTCTTAAGCTTTCTGTCAAGGCTGAATGTTTGGTTTCTAACTCTGCTCCCAAAACATATGATTGACCGTTAGTGGCGTAAAAATATTTTTTACCTGAATTCACCAAAGGGTCATTTGGTAATTTATTTATGCTCAGGCCAACTTCTGTGCTGGTCATATAGGTGTTTAGCTCATCTCAATCAATTTTATGCTCAGCGCCGGCTTGAGTTTGTGGATAAAAACCATATTTATTGTAATGCAACTCTAAAACTGTTTGGACATTTTTAAGATCAGTAATTCTTCTGGCATCCCTTGCGCTCGAACGACTTGCGCCCAAGCCAATGATAATCGAAGAAGCTAAAACACCGATAATAGCAACCACAATTAACATTTCAATTAAAGTATATGCTTTTTTAAAATTTTTTATCATAGTTTACTTTTAATTTATTTTTTATATTGTTTGTGCTAATTGATAAATTGGCAATAAAACACCCGCAATCAAAATTCCAACCAGCCCACCCAACACCACAATCAAAATTGGTTGTAACAATTCAAGCAAAACTGAAAAACCTCTTTCAACTTGATTAAAATAATAAACGGAAACTCTTTTCAATAACTCTGAAAGCCTTCCTGTATTTTCACCAATAGCTACCATCTGGGAAACCAATGGTGGAAAATATTGTTCATATCTTAACATTAATTTATTTATTTGTTCACCGCTTCTCACGCCATCAGCTATTTCACTCGCAATATTTTTAAAAACAAAATTACCTGTTGCTCCTCCGGAAATCTCTAGAGCTTCAACAATTGGTATGCCGCCTACTAGCAAAGTGCTAAATGTTTCAGAAAATCGAGAAATATATATATTTTTATAAATATTGCCTAAAACTGGTATTTTCATTGATCAGTATGCTTTTAAATTTTGGCCCTCTCCACTATCAAGATAATTTTTAGCTGCCACAAACATGCCTAGCAAAATCAACAAAACAACAAATCCTCAGTTAACTAAAAATCTACCTGCTGATATTAAAAGCTGCGTTAAAAATGGCGGGGTTCTTTCAAATTCTTGAAAAATATCAACCATTTGTGGGGCAATAGACACAGTAATAACAGACCCCACTACTAAAAACACAATTAAAATAAAAATTGGATAAATAATAGCAGATTTTGCCTTTGATTCTAATTCGCTTTCATTTTCTGCATAATCTGCCAAATAGCCAAATACTTGTTCTAGCCGACCAGAAACTTCTCCAGAACGAACCATTTCAATATAAAAGCGAGAAAAAATATTTGTACTTGCCATTGCTTGAGATAAAGTAAGTCCACCATCAATACTTGATATTAAACTAAACATCAAGTCTCTTGTTGCTGGAGTTCTTGATTGGTTTAAAATAGCTCTAAAAGATTCAAGTAAAGGAACTTTGGCTGATAACATAGTTGCCAATTGTCTTAATAAAACAGCGAGCTCTCTTCCCTTAATAGTATATTTTTTTTGAAAAATTTTATCCAAAAAACTAACTTCTTTTTTTCTTTTTATATCAAGTACTACCAAGCCATAGCTTTGCAATATTTGAAGGGCCAAATCTTCAGAACGAGCATTTATAACTCCCGACTTTGGCTCACCACTTTTTGTTTTTGCTTTATAAACAAATTCCATAAGTAAAATTTATTTTAATTGTTTAGCCCAATAAGTTCCTAAGCTCTGCTGGGTTAGAAGAATAAAACTCGGCTGTCTCCATTGAGATTTGTCTTTTTCTTACCAAATCAACTAAAGACCTGTTTAAGCTTACCATACCATCTTTCATCCCCGTTTCAATTACTAAATCTATTTGGTAAGTTTTATTTTCTCGGACCAAATTGCGAGCAGCTGTATTCATAAGTAAAATTTCACAAACAGGAATTCTGCCTCCATCAATCTTTGGCACTAATCTTTGAGAAACAATACCAATTAAAGTTGCTGACAATTGTGATCGAATCTGCTGTTGTTGTGCAGAATCAAAGCTATCAATAATACGGTCAATCGTTTGGGCAGCTGAATTAGTGTGTAAAGTTGAAAAAACCAAATGGCCTGTTTCTGCTGCTGTTAAGGCAATTGCAATTGATTCAGCATCTCTCATCTCTCCAATCATAATTACATCAGGATCTTGCCTTAAAGAAGATCTTAGAGCATTATTAAAGTTTAGCGTATCTTCGCCAACTTCCCTTTGACTAACTAAGGCTCTATCTGGCGTATAAACATACTCTATCGGATCTTCAATAGTAATAATATGTTCCATTCTTTTGTGATTGATTTCATCAACAATTGAAGCCAAGGTGGTCGTTTTCCCTTGTCCAGCAGGACCAACTACCAAAAACAAACCCTGACTATAAGTTGCCATATTATGTAGTACTGGAGGCAAGCCAAGCTCTTCTATTGTTTTAATAGCTATTGGAATCAATCTTAAAGCAATGGCCAAATATCCTTTTTGAAAAAAAATATTTACTCTAAAACGTATTTTGTCTTCCAAAGAAAAAGCAAAATCTATTTCTTTGTCTGACATTAAAAACTGCTGTTGTTGTTCGTTTAAAAGCATATTAGTAAATCCTATCATGGCATCAGGAGTAACAATCTCCTCTTTACTAATGGATATTAGTTTGCCATCTAGTCTGATGATAGGCCTCTTTCCTACACCCAAATGCAAATCAGAAGCTCCTTGTTGAGAAGCCATCACCATCAACTCTATTAACTTTCTAGCAAAACGATCTTGATTTAACTCTGGATTCATAATATATTAATTTATTTATCTGTATATATTTTAGCAAGTATTTAAATTATTCGCAACTTTAAAAACTATCTTTCTGTTTCTTCTATTACTTCTTCTAAAGTAGTTATCCCTAGCAAAGCTTTTACTACACCATCTTGGCTTAAAGTTAGTAACCCTTGATTTCTCATCGCTTCTCAAAGCTTGCTTTCAGAAAAATTATTATAAACAATATCTTCTACCTCCTTATTCATTAAAAGCATTTCATAAATACCAACTCTTCCTTTAAAACCTCTTTTATTACATTCGTCGCAACCAACACTCTCGTAAAGCTTGTATGGTTTTTTAATATTATACTTGGCAAGCTCTTCTGTTTTAATATTTTTTAATAACTCTTCTATTTTTTGAATGTCTTGTGGGGTTAAAGCTTTTTCTTTTTTACAATGAGGACAAAGTCTTCTTACCAACCTCTGCGCAATCATAATATTCAAGCTAGGTGGCAATAAAAATCTTTGCACTTTTAAATCCATCAATCTTGGAATAACGCCAATGGCATTATTAGTATGTAAAGTAGATAATACCAAATGCCCTGTCAGCGCAGCATGAACTGCTAATTCTGCTGTTTCTGTGTCACGAATTTCTCCTACCATAATAATGTCTGGGTCTTGCCTGACAATGTGCCTTAAGCCTTTGGCAAAAGTATAACCAATTTCTGGCAAAACTTGCGACTGATTTATTCCTTCTAAAGTATATTCAACCGGATCTTCTAGGGTAACTAAATTAACATCATCTTTGTTTAATAATTGTAACATGGCATAAAGTGTTGTTGATTTTCCTGATCCTGTTGGTCCAGTAATCAAGATCATTCCATACGGTTTTTTTATTGCTTCTTTAATAGTACTTGTTGCCACATCGCTCATGCCTAATTGCTGGACACTCAAAAGCCCAGTAGCCGAATCTAAAACTCTAATAGCCACCTTTTCTCCATGACTGGTTGGAAAAGTTGAAACACGAAAATCAACTACTCTTTCGTCAATAATAGATCTAAACCGACCATCCTGAGGAATTCTCAATTCATCAATTTTTAAATTAGACATAATTTTTATACGAGAAACTATTGGCAAATGAACTTCTAAAGGAAGCAGTACTGTAGTATAAAGATTGCCATCATTTCTAAATCTCACTCTCAAAACTTTTCTTGCTGGCTCAAAATGTAAATCAGACGCGCCAATTCTAACCGCCTCTGTCACAATAATACTTAGTAATTTAATAATTGGCGCTTCTTCAGCAAAATTTTTTTCAATGGTTTTTAAATCCAGCGCTTGCTCTTTACTTCTTTGTGTTTCTAAAACTTTTTTTAATTGTGGGGCCAACTTTTGTGTTAATTCTTGCAATACGCTTGTTAAATTATCAGCAAAATTATTATAAAATCTTCAGGCTCTCTGCAAACTCTCGCTTGTCGTCACAAAAACCTTTAATTGCAACTGCCTTTGTTTTGCTATAAAGCTTATGGCTTCAAAAGCTTTTTCATTGTCAGGGTTAAGCATCATCACAAAGAGCTCTTTTTCATTTTTGTCAAAAACAGCCAGCTTATAATTTCTGGCGGAACTTTCTTCAACAATGTCTAAAACTTCTTTTTCTATGGTTTCGTTTTTTTCAAAATTTTTAACTGGCAAATTAAGAATCTCTCCTTTTATTTTTGCCAATTCATCATCTTTAACAATATTGTCCTCCAGAAGAATCTCTTCTACACTCTTACGAAACATTTTAGAATCGTTAACAATTGATTTTTCGTCAAATTTATAACCTTTTTCTTTAAGATTATTAAATAAAATGCTGTGTTGTATCATAATTTTTTATTTAAAAAGATTGGAAAGGATTTTCTCTTCCTACTTCAAATTCCAAAGAAATATCATTATGTGGAGTTAATTGGTAAAATTTTGGATTATTTACAATTAAGTCAATGTCTCTGTCTAAATTTTGACCAATCCTGTCAAGCTCTTTTGTATCTTTATTAATAACCTTACCAATATCGATCTTCGCTACTTCTAAAACATTGCTTTTTCTGAAACTAAAAAAAACTATTGCAATTACTATTACAAAAATTATTATAAAAACAAACATAAAATTATTTGTTGAGTTTTTTGTTTTTTCTACTTGCATGTCCATAAATATTTTTTATTGTTTATTTTGTTTTTTGAAAATAGGCGTTTATTATTACATTTGCTTCAATAATGCCAGATTGAACTCCTCTTGCTTGTGGAGCTTGCTTTATGTTTACGCTAGCTACGTCCATCAATCTTAGCTCTAATTCTATTTTTTCAAAAAAATCAACTATTGCTTCATATTGCCCTGCCGTTACCAAGTTAATTTCCACCATACTATAATCCAAAACACCTTCTCTTGGGCTAGTGGCTGTTTCTATCTCTCTAAAAGTCATGCTAGAAACACTAACATTGGCAAGCCTGGCAATGGCATCAATAGTCCCAACTAAATTGCCAAACTGAGGTTCTGAAGGCAAAGCCATTCTTATTTTAGCAAAATCTCCTCCTATTGCTTGATATTTGGCAGTTAGTTCATTTGCCAACTTCTTGTAGTTTTCTATTTCTGACAAAACTTCAATGTTTTCTTGCGTTTTAATTCTTGCTTTTTGGTAGTTGTGATATGCTTTCAAGGTAAAACTATTTACCACAAAAATAGTTGCTGCTAACAACAAAGTGATAACAAAAATTGCAATTGATTGTTTTGTTGTCTCTTTCATAAAATTAATTTAAAATTATCTATAAAATAAATCGCTAACCACTAAAGATAAAATAAAGCTAACTCCTGATCCGATGTTCCTAGTATTTCTTATTACTACAGATTCAACTCCTTCAATATTTTCAAGAGCCAAAACAGCTTGTACAATAACTTCATTGCTTCTAGCAAAACCGCCAATTTCAACATTTCTTTCTCTTATGTTAGAATTGAGATAATTAAAATAAATATCTTTGTGAGTGTTGTTAGCAATATCCATTAGAAAAGCAGACGCACTAACTTTATTAGCCAAGATATGTTTTACATTTTGTATTCCCCTTTGAAAATCAATAATAATATTTTGGTTTTCGATTGGAAAAGTATTTTTAGCTTGAGCTACTTGCCTTTCTAAATCATTAATTACCACCTGTTGTCTTGAAGTCAAAAAGTCAAAACCAAACTTAAGGGCGATTGACAATCCAAATAAAACCAGCACAAAAACTAAAAGACTCTTCGGTCATGTTGGACCATAATCAATTTGTTGATTTCAATCAGCATTGTCTTTTTCAAAATCAAAAGCCATACAAAAATATTTTATTTATTAATTATATTGTAAACAATTTTTCCATAAAAATCAAGTACTCTTATGATAGTCTGCGGACAATCATTTTCGTTCGTAGATTATCATCTAATAGTAGGAGTGCAGAATTCTATCAGTAAGAATATGATAGCTTATTTTATATTTTTCATCAACAATCCACATGCCACACTTAAACTTGCTCCAATTTCCTTTAAAACTGGATCTAGTTTTTTGTCATATTTAACCGCTCCCAGCTCAAATGGATTACCCTCAAAAACTGGGACTTTAAAATCATTAGAAAAAATATTTGTAATACCAGGCAAATTAGCCACACCTCCAGTTAAATATATTTTTTCTATATTTTTATTAGTTCTTTTATAATAATAATTAAATTCTCTTTGCGCCTCTTGTTCAATTGCACCCAGCAAAGGCATCATCAATTTAGCAACTTCTTCTTGTCCAGTAGGAGGTTTAAATCCGTACAGACGTTTTATTTCCTCAGCTCTACTAGGCATAATGTTTAATCCCGTGGATATAACTTGTGTTAAATCTCCTCCGGCTATGTCAATAGATCTAATTGACTGCAGAACTTTATTCTCAAAAACAGCTATCGTTGTTGCTCTTCCTCCTATATCAATCACTCCAACAGATCCTTTTTCATTACTAACCAAAGCCCTTGCACTTGCCAAAGTTTCTAACTCCATTTTATTAATTTTTATGTTCGCCATTTTAGCAATAGTCATATATCTATTAATAAAATCTTTTGGAATAGCCACCAATAGCACCTTTATTCTTTGACTATCTTTGTAAACTATTTGTCAATCAATCGAAACTTCTGATAATGCCAACGGCACATACTGTCTTGCCTGATAATAAACCGCTCTTTTTAAATCTTTGTCATTAAGCAAGGGCATTTCTAATATGCTAGTGTAAGCATTAAAACAAGGTATAGCAAAAATAGCATCTTTTATTCTTATATTGCTTTTCTTTAACAAGTCTTTTAAATACATTGCTGCTGTTTTTTCAACCACCTTAAAACTACTTGTTTGAATAGCTTCATTAATTCTTTCTAGATGAGCATAGTTTTCTAAGATACCATAAGTTTCTAGCTTTGGTTGATTGCCAGAAAAAGATAGTACTACTGCTTTTATGGTTGTGGTGCCAATATCTATGCCTAGATATTTTTTCTTAAAAAACATTGTTTTTATAGCTTATATTTTGTATAATTATTATATATATTAATATATTTTTAAATAAAAAACAAGTGCCCTTATATCCTAAACCATGAAAAAGTTTTTTAATTTTATCTTAGAGATTATTTTTCCAGCCAAATGTTTTGGTTGTTTTTCCTACACTTCCAAAAAATATTTCTTATGCGACCAATGCCTAGAAAAAGTCTTTTTTAGCAATTTCTTTATTTGCCCCATTTGTCATAAAAAAGTTGATCTCTTAAAAAACACCTCTTGTTTTCACAAAGACCTTTATTTTAAAAAAATATTATGCCCTCTTGACTACAAAGACGAAACAATAAAAAATTTAATTTTAAAGTTTAAATATCAAAAATTTTTAAACACTTCTGTTTTTTTTGAACAAATTCTTTATAAGGCACTGCTTCCTTACAATCATCTTTTAAATAATTCTGATTATTTAATTGTGCCCGTTCCTTTATATTTTCTAAAAGAAAGGCAACGGGGCTTTAATCAGTCAGTAATTCTTGCAGAGATTGTTAGTCGCATTTTAAACATCTCTATTTGTCATGCTTTAATTAGATGTAAAAACAATCCTCCTCAAGCTCAAATTTCTAACCAGGAAAAAAGGTTAGCCAACGCCAAAGATATTTTTCAAATAAACACTTTAAAAAAAAGTTTTGT
The DNA here is from genome assembly GCA_964475745.1 of uncultured Candidatus Saccharibacteria bacterium. GTDB lineage: Bacteria > Patescibacteriota > Minisyncoccia > UBA6257 > JAKLIH01 > CAYGJE01. Next base: position 27,252 of record CAYYXO010000001.1, read on the forward strand.
CAAAAATAAAAACATCATTTTAATTGATGATGTTTTTACCACTGGAGCGACCTTAAATGAATGCGCTAAAATTTTAAAAGAAAATCATACTAAAAGTATTGTCGCTGTCTGTCTAGCAAAATAAAGTTATTGGTAAATGTCTTTTAACTTGCTTACTGCATTAGTAGCCATGTTTAATCGTGTTTCGCTTTCACTATATAAAGTGAATAAAGTTTCTCCTTTTTCATATTTTTCCGAAACTGTTTTGTTTAAATAAATGCCACTTCCTTTTAGCTTAGGGGTGCCTAAAAGACGGCATATCTCAACTATTTCTCTATTGTTTATAGCATTTACTCTGCCGGATTCTTTTGCTTTTATCTCTTTCTTATAGTCACCTATTTTTACATCTTCTGAATCCATGGTATGATCTCCTTTTTGTGATTTTACAATGGACATCATTTTTTGAAAAGCCAAGCCATTTTTTAAATTAACTCTTGCCACTTCTTCCCCTTTGCCCTTTTTAACAACTTTAGTCATTTCTAATAATTTTCCTGCTTGCTTTATGGCTTTTATTTCTAAGTCTATTGGACGATTTTCTTTTTGCTGTAAAACCCTTAACACATCTCTTGCTTCCAAAGCTGGACCTATACCTCTGCCAATCGGACCAAAGGTTTTGCTTATCAAAACAGTGGTTCTTATTTTAAATTTTTTAGCTAAGAACAAAAACAATCTTTCAATTTTTTTAGCTGTTTTTATATCTGGTATTTTTGCCCATTTTGCTACTGGTATATCAATTATTAAATCCGTAACTCCCATGGCTACTTTTTTTGACATCACACTAACTACCATTTTTGAATAAGGCTCAATGCCTAAGTTTCTGGTGATCTCTATAATAATGTCGTCAGCTGGAGCTAATTTTAAAGCTCCTCCTCAAACCAAACAAGCATTGTTTTCTTCTACAATTTCCTCTATCTCTTTAGTGCTAAAATCAACCTTCATAATAGCCTCCATGGCATCTGCTGTTCCTGCTGGAGAAGTAATTGACCTTGAAGATGTTTTAGGAATGCAAACTCCAAAGCTTCCCACAATAGAAACCACCAAAGGAGTTACCCTATTGCCTGGCAAGCCTCCAGTTGAATGTTTGTCTGCCACCACATTGCCAAATTTCAAATTATCCCCTAGCATAGCGACTGATTTTGTCATATGATAAATTTCATCTAAAGAAAAATTTTTTTCATTGAAGCTTGGTGCAAGAAAAAAAGCAACTTCTATGCTATTTAGCCTGCGATTAATAATGTCTTTTACCACTTGATGTATTTCGTTAAAGTTTAATGACCCTCCTCTAAGTTTTTTGTAAATGGCCTTCAAGGATGGAGCTCTTTTAGCAAAGCTCAAAGATAAAAGCTCTTGTTCCTCTATTTCATATTTTTCAATTACATCTAAAAACAAACCTATCTCTCCTTCTAAAACCAAGTCTTCTGTAACATCAACTGAAACCTCTGTGGTTTTATCGTTTCAATCAATTTTTAATTCATCTCCTGGCATAACACCCAATCTCTCACTATCTTTTGAATTGATTAGAGCAACTCAAGAGCTACCTGTCTTGATGTTAATATGCTTTGCTTTTAAGAAAAAATGATAGCCATTTTTACTTTCTGGACCATCTCCAGAAACAGACAACAACAAAGTTTTATCCTTTTCTGTCATAAAATATTTTTATTATTTTATTAATTCTTTTAGTTTTTTAACTATTTCTAAAGTACAATCAACCTTCATAAATTCATTAAAAATAGTATTGCTAGTCACCATTTGTCTTATTTTTCTTTTTTTAAATTTTTTCTCTACATCTCCGATAAACAACCCGTGAGACAAGACAATGCTAATGCTTTTCACTTTGCATTTTTCTATCAAATCCAAAAAATGTAAAATGGTTCCTCCGCTAGCACTAACATCATCCACAATAATAATATCTTTGTTCTCAAAAGTTTTTTTATCTTTCATATCTATCTTAACTTTTCCTGTTTTCTTGTCTCTTACTTTTTTCATTACAATATAATCAAATTGATTATGAACTCTAAACCTTTCGGCAAAGCTTTTAGCTTCGCTATCTGGGGCTACAATCAAAGCATCCTCTTTTTTAAAATCTAAGAACAATTGCCCCAGCTCCATAAACATAGACAAGTCAAAAGTTTTAACAGAAAAAATTTCTTGCAAAGTTTGACGATGCACATGAGAATCACAAGTAATAAAATATTTTAAATCTTTTTCAATAAAACTTGCTATGATATTGCTGGAAACAGCCTCTCCTTTTAAAAATTCTTTGTCTTGTCTTTTATAAGGCATATATGTCATTATGCCAATAACATTTTTACAATATTCTTTAGCTTTACTCTTGACTAATAAAAAATTAATCAAATATTCATTTATATTTGTTTCCTGGCCAATATCTAAAATCACCACTCCTCAATCAGCTTTTTTTACATTTAAAGCTCTTACCTTTAGCTCTCCATCAAAAAACTTTCTAAATTCAATCTCAGAAAAGTTTGCTTTTATTTGTTGACTTATTTTTTTAGCTAAAATATTTCCAAATACCAAAACTTTTTTATTATTTGCCATATTTTATATTTATTTCTTATACTAAAAGTATAACCAATTTTAAAATAAAAATCAATAAAAAAACGGGGTATCACGTCCCCGTTTTTATAGGCCTTAATTCTCTATCCTGCAAAAAAACTATCTTTCGTTTTTTAAGCGAAAACAGTGTTTTTTTAATTTCCAGCTCTACTTTAAAAAAGTCTTGAAAACAAACTTGTTTAATGATACCAAAATTAGTATATTTTGGAACCCAAACTTTCTGATTTAAAACAAAATCCGAATTAGGCATTTTATATAGCTCTGCCCTTTCTGACAATTGGTTTAAATCAAATAGCTTAAGGCTGCCACTTTCTTTTTCGACTATCCAACACTTTATCTTATTATTCCCTTCATCAATAATGCATTTATCAAACTCATACAACACTTTTTCCATTAAAATAACATCGCCTTTTCTAAAATAAGTTTTCATTAGTAACCTCTTCTTTCTTTTTTTTTAATCTACTATTTATATTATAACATTATTTTTTTCTAATGTCAATCTTTCGCATAGTGTAATTTAAAATGACACCAAAATCTTTGCCTTAGCCCATTTTTGTTAGTTCTGATAAAGCATTATTGGCTATTCACTTAGCTGTCTTTGAATCAAACTTTTTTATTTCTTTAGCTACCTTTATTGCTTTTTTTCTCAAAATTTCATTTCTCTTTCCTATTTGTCTTAAAGCTCAATTTACCGCCTTTTTAACAAAATTTCGTTCGTCAAAAGATGATTTTTTTATTATTTCAAAAAAATCTTCGAAAACAACATTTTCTAATTCTATTTTTTTACTTGCCGCCAAAGCTGCTATTAAAGAAAATGCCATTCTTTTTTCAAATTCGTTTTTTCTTTTTGCTCATTTAAAACACCTGGAAACTGCTCCTTTGTGATATCTAAATAAATTCATCGCCATTTGATCGCAAGTGTCTCAAGATTCAAAATAACAAATTCAGCTATCCATTTGTTTTAGTGTTAATTTATCAATTTCAGCCACCAAAGAAGCCAAAATTATTGCCTCGTGAATTTTTGATTTGACCAGCTCCTTAGCTAAAAAATGCTTCTTGCCAATATCTTTTGCCAATCCTCTGATTTTTGGCATAGGAACTCCCCAAACATTTCCTTGAATACCAAAACATATCATGCCTTTTTTATCTTTTTTATTCGACAATGATTTTAATTTTATCAAAACTTCTTGCTTTTCCATTTTAAATCTTTAAAATTTTTTCAATAAATTTTTTCATTTTTAATTGCGTGTTAATAGTATCCATAACTTCAATAGCTAAAATATTGCCCAAAACAAACTTTGGTATTTCTTTTAAGTATTGAAAATCTTTTTCATTTTTTATATCATGCAAATCTCCCCAGTTGGCCTTATAGCCACTTAAATGATTTGCCTTAAACAAGCTTTTTTTATGCTTAAATTTTAAAACTTGAAAATAGTCATTTGATTGTATTTCTTTGGCTCTTCAAAAATGAGCCACATCAATGCAAAACCCGCCTATCTTAGCAAGGCCTATCTCATCAAAAACTACCTCTGGGTGAGTTTCTAATAAAATATTTTTTAAATAGGGCTGATATTTTTCAATTGTTTTTAAACTATGGTTGTGAATATTAAAATATTTTGTTTTAAACCTTCTTTTTAAAAGCTCTATTTCTGCCTTGGTTGTTTCTTCAGTGATATGTACCAATGGAATATATTTTATTTCTGATTTTAATAATTTTTCAAAAACATATTTGTGATGCTTGTGAGGAAGCGCTGATAAAAACAACGCCACTTCTTGAAGTCCATGTTTTTTAATTTCTTTGAATTTTCTTTCAAAGGCCATAAAATCATGTCCTGTCAAACTAACATAAACTTTACGCATATTACTTTAATTTTAAAATTTTTTGTTGATATTTGCAAAAATCACAATCATCAGTATAATCTGGAAGCTTATTATTTTCTAAGCATTCTTTGATTTTAAATAGAGTTTTTTCCACTCAACCATCTTTTCCTTTGTAATCCAAAACCACTACGTCAAACTCTAATTTAGCATCAAAAGCTTCTTTGTCTTTTCTGCCATTAGCATAGACAAAATAACCTACATCAGAAACTTTAAAACCATTTTGCCTTAACAGCCATTGATATATTTCCATCTGTCTTTTATAACTCATTCTGTATTCTGCATCCAATGTTGGTGCTGTTTCAGAGCTCGTGGCTTTATAATCCACCACTATCAATTCTTTGTTTTCATTTATTCAAATATCATCCACTGCTCCAAAAACCAAAAGATTTGTTGGCTCATGTAAATATTGAACTCCCACAAAATTTTCTCTCCATTCATCCATTTTTTCATATTGAAAAGGAACTGCTTTTATTTTATATGCCTCCATCAAAGGATGAGCTTTTTCCTTTGCCCGGCAAACATCAAACTCTTTTTTTAATAAAGCATCCACTGCACTATTTAAAGTAAACGGAAAACCCGGTGGTTGACCAATGCCAAGCTTTCTATCCATATAAAAACAGCGTGGGCATTTTATAAAATTCTCTATCTTCGTGCGAGATAGTTTGAAAGCATCTTTTTGCCCTGCCTCATAAGTTCTTTTTCAAGTCATAATATTTTTTTAATTATTTATTAAGAAAACCTCATAAACTTACTCCAGTATTCATATAATTCTTTGGTGGCTACCAAGTCCCTAGTGTTGTATTGAGCTATTTTAAGATATTCTTTTTCTTTAAACAACCTAGCAACGTCATCACCCGTAACACCATCGACTTTTGGGCTAGTTATGCCAAAAGCTCTGCACCACATATGCAAACTGCCTGGCTTACGCACTGCCCCATAAAAAGACAGTTGGTCAAACAAGTCAATGTGTTTTGCATCCCTTTGGTTACTAACATAACGATTTGACATTAAATCCCGGGTTGCTTCAATTTGATGAATAGCTGATCTAATTAAAATATATGGAATATCAAAGCTCCTGCCATTAAAAGTAATAAACTCATCATAATTATTAGCTCCTTGCCAAAAATTTTCCAACATCTCTGCCTCCCTCATTGGTTTTAATTTAAAATTACCTTCTCTGGTTTCTTCTGCTTCTTTTTCTGGAGATTGATAATAAACTACCCCTTGTTCCCTTTCATAATCCATGACTCCGATAGCCACTATTTCTCCTGTCAAAGGAGAAAAACCAAGCTCATTTTTTAAATTATTTAGAGCGTCTTTATATTCTTCTTCTGTATTACTAGTATTTTTAATCCACCTCGTTAAAATATCTTGAGTGTCTTTGTCTATTTTTTCAAAATCCTCCCCAATGGTTTCAATATCAATAATTAATTTTGACATAATATATTTTTAAATATTTTTATAAAAATTTTTTATTTTTTCATCCACAAAAACAAAGCTTTCATTAATTGGCCTCCTTAGTACCAGCCCTTCTAAAGTGCGACATCTGCTAAGAGCCACATATGCCTGGCCAGAAGCAAAGGTTCCTCTGTCAAAATCAACCACCACTCTATCAAAGGTTTTTCCTTGAGACTTATGAATAGTTACCGCTCAAGCCAATTTTAATGGTACTTGATAGAAATACCCGGAAACCTTAGCTTCAATTGCTTTTGTTTTTTGGTTAAAATTATATTTTATAACTTCTCATTTAAAAGGATTTACCACTTTTTCTCCTTTGCCTTTTACTTCTAAAATAATTTTATTACTTCCTAAAGAATCTTTTTCTATTTTTTTAATAACGCCTATATCTCCATTCACCCATTTATTATAGCTATCGTTTATCAAAAACATCACTTGAGCGCCCTCTTTTAATATTAATTTTTCTTGAGTAGGCAATCTATCAATTGGAAAATCTCCTGAAATTATTCCTTCTATTTCTTCTATTTTTTTATCAATCATCTGCAACCTTTCTTGGTTTATTTTTTCAGCCATATGATTTGTTGTTGAAAGATAAATATAATTTTCGTTTAAGAAACTATCAAAATTACCGTTAACTCTTTTATTTATTTCATAAACTATTTCTTTGTTTAATTCACCAACCCTAATAGCATCTAAAATTTTTATAAAATCTGCTTCTTTTTGCCTATAAACAAAATCTAAATCCACCCTTTTTAAAGAAAAGTTTTTAAAAACTTTAGCATCAAAAAAATAAGGACTGTTATATCTTTGATAAAAAAAACCCTCTTCTTGTTTGTCCACCACTGGCGGCAACTGAAACAAATCTCCAATAAAAACCACTTGCACTCCGCCAAAAGGCTCAAAAGGTTCTTTGGTGTGCATCCTTAAAAAAACATCTATACAATCAATTAAATCTGCTCTTGCCATAGATATTTCATCAATAATCAAAATTTCAATTTTACTATAAAGCAATTGCTTCTTAACATTTTTTGCTTGCTTTATTTCTGAAGGAATAATCCCTGGCTTAAAACCAAAAAAAGAATGAATCGTTTGCCCCTTTACATTTAAAGCTGCCACCCCTGTTGGAGCCAAAACAACACAATTTTTCTTTGTTTTAATTCTAAAACAATCAATTAAAGTTGATTTACCTGTTCCTGCTCTGCCACTAATAAACAAATTTTCTTTGGTATTTTCCATTAAATCAAAAACCTTGGCAAAATCTTCGCTTCAAATTAAATCATTTTTTTCAATTATTTGCTTCATAAAACAATTTTAGCTATTGTTTTTATTGTAGCATATAAATTATTTTTAGCAAATTAAAAACCAGCTGGTATCCCAGCTGGTCTTTTAAATATTTAATAATTCTTGTATTTTTTTCTTATCAAAACCAACCACAAATTCACCATTAATCTCAATGACCGGCACACCTGCTTGACCTGTTTTTTGCATAAGCTCCATAGCTAATTCTTGAGACTGAGAAACATCAACTGATTCAAACTCAACATTATTTTCTTTCAAGAAATTTTTTGCTACATCACATCAAGGACAAACTGGCGTGGTATACACCTTTACAATATCTTTTTCATTTTCCATATTATAATTTTAATATTTTAATTTAGTTTTGTTTCATTTCATTTACTTTTTCAACGAAAGTATTAAAATCAATGGCACCAACCATTTGATCCTTTCCTTCTATAAATAAAGTAACTGGATAGCCATTTATAAAAGTAGCTGGCACCCCTAATCTATCAAAAGAATCTAAATAATAATTAGCTCTCATTATAATTAACTCTCTATATTTTTGACTTTCTAAACATTCTGAAAAATGCTTTTGAGAAAGACCTATTTTTTCTGCTACTTTATTAATGTTTTCTTTTGAAAAAGCTTGCTCCAATGGCATGTCTAGTTCTGCCAAATTAAACATTTTTTCATGCATTTGCCAAAACATGTTTTGTTCATTAGCACAATATGATGCTTCTGCTGCAATTAAAGTTGGCGAATTAGATCCTAAAGCCAAAAAATCATATTGTAACCATACATCGCTTAGATTGGCTTGCTGTAAAAAAGGACTAATGGTTTCTCTGTAAAATTTATTTGATCAAGGACAAGCATAGTCAGACAAAACTGTAATGTAATTGCCTGAAGCTTTATTACCTTTTCCCTGCAATTGAATGTGTGTAAAAAAATTATCATCTAAAAAGTTTTGCTTTAAAGACTTTTCTTCTATCTTGTCCGCCCTCCCTTTTTCTTGACTTTTGTTAAATACAAACCTTTCTCCTTCTGGCAATAAACTGTTGTAAGCCGCAAAGAAAATAATCAATATCAAGGCCAAAACAACTACGACCAAAGACATAAGATTTTTATACATTTTGTCAAACATATTTATTTTTTAATTTTTTATTAAAAACAAATCTTCTACATAAATATTATATTATATTTTTAGCTTTTATGCAACATTTTTAGCTAATTTTTGTTAAAATATTATTCACAATTTATCCACATCTGGGTATTGACAAATCATATCTAGTATGATATAATAAATAATCGTAATGAGTTAATAGCTCATTTTTTGATTAAAGCTTATTGATCTGTAGATGCAAGGGCGATTTATTGCTTTTGGCCCTCAGAACTTTAATCAGATGGGTAATTTGGTTCCGACTGGATTATACCTCTATGAAGTTCTTAATCTCTGCTACTTGCAGAGGATGATGTCTACAGATTAATGGGCTTTATTTTTTTGCTTACTATACCCCCGTCTATGCTAACAATAGACGGGGTGTTTTTTATATTACTCTTTTTATTTCTTCTATCGTGGTAACACCTTCTATCACTTTTAGAACACCATCTTGTGTCAAGCTTAAGCTTCTTTCTAATAGCTCTTTCTTAAAAACATTAGCATCTGCTTGAGAAGCAATTAACTCTTCTATTTCTGTATCGCTATATAAAATTTCGAACAAACCAACTTGCCCTTCAAAACCAGTGAACTTACATTTATCGCAGCCTTTTTTATCATACATTTTTCATTCTTTGCTCAACCTAAATTCATATAATTTATTCATTTCTTTAGAAATGCCCTTGATAGTTTCTTTTATAAAAGACTCTTCTTCTGGTTTTAACTCTTTTTTCTCTTTGCAATAAGGGCACAACTTTCTTACTAGTCTTTGAGCTACTGCCCCACTAAAACTTGCTGATAAATCTTGACCTGCTATATTAAAGTTTTTTAGCCTAGAGATAACTGTTGATGTATCAATGGTATGAATTGTAGACAAAATTAGATGCCCTGTTAAAGAAGCTTGGACTGCTGTTTTAGCTGTTTCTTCGTCTCTAATCTCTCCAACTAAAATAATGTTTGGATTTTGTCTTAAAAAACTTTTGAGTGCTGCTGAAAAAGTATAGCCTTTTGATTCATTCACTTGAGTTTGCGTTATACCTTTAATTTGATATTCAATGGGATCTTCGACTGTCATAATTTTTACATTTGGATTGTTCAATGTTGTAAGCATTGCATACATTGTTGTTGTTTTTCCAGAGCTAGTAGGTCCACAGGCTAGTATAATACCATTTGGCTTTCTCATCATCTTTTTAACACTTGGCATCATTTCCGGATAAATACCCAGGTCTGTTAATTCTAATTGCGTAATATTGGCGCTCAAAAATCTCATAACTAAAGATTCTCCAAAACCACTTGGTATAATAGAAACTCTAATGTCCTGATCTTGCTCTGGCCTTTCAATCTTAAACCTTCCTTCATTTACAACTCCTTTTTCTTTATAGTCAACCCCTATGAGTTGTTTAGTATATTGAATTATGCCCATATAACTAGCCATATCAAGTTGAATTTTTTCTTGCAAAACACCGTCAATCCTATAGCGAACTTTAGCTATATTTTCTTCTGGCTCAACATGTATGTCAGATGCTTTATAAATTAATCCTAAAATACATAACATTTCAAAAGCATCTTCTGCTTTGTGTTCATTAATAATTTTTTCTATTTTTTTCAAATTATTAATTGATCCAAAAACATTGTCATATTCATCTTTAGTCACTTTAATGCCTCTTAATAAAGACTGGCTTAATAGTTTATCAAACATTAAGTTTATATAGTCAATGTCTCCCGAAACTCTAACTAGCTCTTCCATTGAAGTTTCGCCTTTTATTACTTTGCTTAGGCCATCGTGGAACAACGGCGTCATGCCCATTTGAATAGCCCTCTCTCTTATCTCAGAAATACTTGCCCTTGCTTTGATCATTTCATTAATATCATCATTAACAAACAACAATTCAAAAATACCTACTTGGCCTTTATAGCCAAGGTTATTACATTTGGCGCACCCTTTTGGTCTATATAATTTTTTTATTTCTCTTGGTGCTACAATATTACTTTTAGGAGATAAAACTGACAAAGCGTTTTTTATTTCCTTTTCTGTTTCTTCTGGAACGCTATACTCTTCTTTGCAATAAGGGCACAACTTTCTTACTAGTCTTTGGGCAATGATAATTTTTAAACTCGAAGCCATTATATCATTTTCAATATCAAATTCCATCAATCTAGCTATTGCTCCAGCTGCTTCATTTGTATGTAGAGTTGAAAAAACTAAATGCCCTGTTAAAGAAGCCTGTATGGCTATATTGGCTGTTTCTTTATCTCTTATTTCCCCAACCATAATTACATCAGGGTCTTGTCTTAAAATAGATTTTAAACCACTTGAAAAACCATATCCTTGCTTGTCATTAACTTGAGTTTGATTTACTCCTTTTAGCTGATATTCGATCGGATCTTCAATGGTAATGGCATTTACTCCTGGCTTAGCTTTTTCTTTTAATAAAGAATATAGCGTAGTAGTTTTTCCGGATCCAGTAGGTCCTGTCACCAAAACCATACCATTTGGGCTAGTTATTAAACCTTTAACCAGCTTAACTTCATCTTCGTCAAACCCCAGATCTTCTAAAGACAGCGTCATAGCTGACTGACTTAAAATTCTCATCACCAATATTTCTCCGTGCTGACTTGGAATGGCAGAGGTTCTTGCTTGGTACTCTTCGCCTTGATCAATTATTTTAAAACGACCATCTTGGGGAGAATTTTGTATATTTAGTTTTAACCTTGCCAACAATTTTATTCTATCACGCAATTGAAAATACATTTTTTTAGGAATGCTCGTTATTTCATCCAAAACTCCATCTATTCTAAATTTAATAGCCGCATCTTCATCTCTTGGGCTTATATGAATATCTGATGCTCCAGACAAAACAGCTGCTTTAAAAATTAAACCATTATACAGAGATACATTATTTTGATCAATAGGCACCAGAGTTTCTTTTAAATCTCTAAAATCAACTTTAGGAGTATTAGATAATATCAAAGTGTCTGTTATTATTTCCCTTGGTTTTGACACCAAGCTATATCTTTGAAAAGCATACTCTAAGCTTACTTTTGAACATAAGAACAATTTTATAATATATCCTTTTTCTTTTAGCTCTTGTATTACTTTTTTTGCTCCTTCATTTTCATCATCAACCAAAGCAACTGCCACCTCCTTGGCTTTCATTTGGAAAGCAATTATATTGTTTTCTTTTGCTATTTTTTCTTCAATCAAAGCTATGGCAAAAACTTCAATATTTACCTTTCTTAAGTCAATGTAAAACATTCCTTTTTTATAGGCTAGATTTTCAACACTTCTTTCTCTTCCATCATCGTATATTTGACCTAACTGACCATCAAGCTGCTCTTTTCTTTGTTGATTTTTTAAAATATCATCTATATCCATAAACTATTTTTAATACTACTATAAAAATAACAAAAAACATCATAAAAAACAAGCTCCAATTATATAATTGGAGCTTGTTTTTATTTTAGTTTGTTTTCTTTTGTCATTTTTCTTTGACATGAAGTACACACTCTTGCTTTATGGCCGGTTTTTAGCTTAACATCATGTAAATTTGGTTTTTGAAAATATTTTTTAGTTGGGTCTAATTTTGACATAATTTTCTTTCAAGATGTTGCCTTATTTCGGCCTTTTCCACAATTATCACAAATCTTAGCCATAGCAATATATTTATACTTATTTAACAACTTTATCTTATCATATTATTGTTTATTTAGCAAGGCCATAAACAATAATACCTTTTAACCAATAATATTGCTTTATAAAAGCTGTAGTTTTTTATCTCTTTCTTTTTTAAACATTTCTCTTAGAAAAAGTGTCCTTTTTCCAACTTTGCCCTCTGCAATAATATGTTTATCTATCTTTACTATTGGCATAATTTCTTTTGTTGTAGCTGTTATAAAAACTTCATCTGCTTTTATCAGCTCTTGATAGCTTACTTCTTTTTCTTCTATTTTTATATGTTTTTTTGCAACTTTTAAAACAAATTTTCTAGTAACTCCGAACAGCATTCCTTCTTTGGGAGTTATTAAAACATCTTTTTTAATTAGAAATATATTGCTAGTTGAGCATTCGAAAACCTTATTGTTTGAAGTGTATAGTATTTCTTCTGCTTTTTGTTTTTTCATCTCCTTTCTAAAACAAATCGCTTCAATATAATGACTTGATTTTATCTCGCTTAAACCTCTTTTAAAATTAATACTCATAAGTTTTATACCTTTTTCATAAAAGCTTTTAGGAAAATCATTATATTTTTGAACAAAAATAAACAATGTTTGGTTTTTTCCTAGCTCTAAATCTGATTTACCAATACCAGGGCTTAATACTAATTTTATTTTAGCTTCTAGACAATTATTCTTTTTTATCAAATTGTTTATTATGGACTCTATTTCTTCTTTACTTTCTTTTAGGTTTAGCCTCAAAGCTTTAATTGCCTTTCTTAGTCTTAGAAAATGATCTTCAAACAAAAATATTTTTCCCTTGTAAACTCTCATTACTTCTGTTACTGCATAACCTCTTGAAAAGCCTAAGTCAAAAGGAGAAATTTTTGCACTTTTTAATTTTGTAATTTTGCCGTTTAAATAGCAATATTGATTATCATCAAAAGACATATTATTTTTTTAATTTTATTAAACTACCAAAATGGTAAACTCCCCTTTTTCTTTCATTTCTTTAATATCTTCTTCTAAGTTTTCAAAATCAGTTCGAATTATTTCTTCAAAAATTTTTGTCATTTCTCTAAAAACAATTATTTTTGTTTTGTTTTCGATTTTTTCTTTAATCTCCTTCAAAGTTTTTTTAATTCTATAGGTTGACTCAAAAAACAACACTGCTCCATTAAAATCAGAAACCTCTTTCCAAAATTTATTTTTTTTTGTTTTAGGCACAAATCCTAAAAAAGCAAATTTTTGAGCATTTACACCTGAAACACTTATCGCCATAGTTACCGCTGAAACTCCTGGTATAGGAACAATCTCGACTTGCATTCTTTTTAAAACTTCATCTATCAGCTTATTTCCTGGATCAGACACTCCTGGTGTGCCTGCTTCACTTACCACCGCAATGTCTTTCTCCTGTTTTAAAACTTTTAAAACTTCTTTCACTTGTTTTTCTGTAGGATTTTGAAAAAACTGAAATATTGGTTTTCTGATATTAAAATGGCTCAGCATTTTTAAAGTTGTTTTTGGTGTTTCTGCCAAAATAACATCTACTTTTTTTAAAGTTTCCATGGCTCTTAAAGTAATATCTTGCAAATTGCCTATGGGCGTTCCTACAATATATATTTTACTCATTTTAAATGTTTAAATCAATTTTATTAATTTATAATTTTGCCTCCTCCTAAACATCTGCTTCCTTCGTACAAAACAGCAAATTGACCTGGTGTGATCGCTTGTTTAAAGCTACTTAGTTTAATTTTTATTTTTTTGCCTTGAATTTCCTTTATTATTCCTTGTGATTTTTTATCAGCATATCTAATCTGAACTAAAACTTTTTTATTTAACAACTTTTTCTCATCAAAGCTATTTATTCATTTTATTTCTTTTACCAAAATGTCTTTTGCCAACAATTCTTTTTTATCTTTAACCACCACCAAGCGATTGTTTTTTAAATCTTTTTCTTTAACATAAAAAGGCCCCTGGGGTAAATTAATTCCTTTTCTCTGCCCAATAGTATAATAATACAATCCTTGGTGATCCCCTAAAATATTTCCCTTTTCATCAATAATTTTACCTGGTTTTTTACCTAGTTCGCTTTCTATCAAATAATTATATGATTTGTTTGCTACAAAACAAAAATCCTGACTTTGTTTTTGTTTTCTAAAAACTTTAAATCCTTGTTTTTTAGCAATTTCATAAACTTCTTCCTTTACATAATTGCCCAGAGGAAGCTTCAATTTTTTAAGCTGGCTTTGACTCAGCTGACTTAAAAAATAAACTTGGTTTTTCTTTTTGTCTTTTGCCTCTCTTAATTCAAATTCTTTTTCTTTTTTATTTAAAATGTTTTTAGCATAATGACCTGTAGACACATAATCTGCACCTATTTCTTTAGCATAGTCTATTAAAGCTTGTATTTTTACTTTGTGGTTGCATATCATACATGGATTGGGCGTATAACAGCTACTTATTTCTTTTTTTCAATACGCCACCACCTTTTTCAAAAAATCATCTTTAACATCAACTGTCATAAAAGGTATTTTCAAAGAAAGGCACACTTGTTTGGCTATCAAAAAAGCACCACTGCTACAACAAACATTTTCTTTTAGTAAGTTTTTTTCATTTTCTCAAACGCCAAATCTAAAAGCAACTCCTACGACTTCAAGCCCTTGTTGTTTTAATAAAAAAGCTGCCACTGAAGAGTCCACTCCTCCCGACATACCTAAAACCACTTTTCTTTTTTCATTTTTATTATTTTTCATTTTTATTTACTTTAGCTTTCTTTATCAAAATTAATTAGCATTTTGGCAAAGAAAGCCAGAGCACCAAGAGTAATTAATTTTAAAATAAGTGGTTGCTCGCACTATTAGCCCACGGACTAATAAAATATAGAGCTTCCTTTAAAAATAAATTAGTAAATTCTCTTTAATGCCCTAGCAAGATAATTGTAGCATATTTTCAAATTTATTCAAACAAACATACTTTTCAAAAAAACACTGCCCAAAGACAGTGTTTTTTCAGCATTATATCTTTTCTTCTTTAAAAAGTTTCGTCATACAAAATAGCATCTCTTATATTTTTATAAGAATAGATTTCTTTTTCATCAAACCATACTTTTATTTCATAGTCTGCGTCAAATTGATTGGCTGAGGCATGCACCAAGTTTCTTACCGCCCTTTTGTCTCCATCTGCTAGATCATATGAATCGATAGTATAATCTCCCCTAATTGTTCCTACATCAGAGTTTAAAGGCTCTGTTGAGCCAACTAATTTTCTAACAATAGGAATGGAATTTGAACCTTCTAAAACTATCGCCACCACTGGGCTTTGCGATAAAAAAATTACCAACCGGTCTATAATAGCTTGTCCTAATTCTTTTGGATCATCATTAACCTCAACCCCATTTTTCTTTTTTCCTTCGATTGATCTTTTCCCTAAAGCCTCTATCTCTTCTTCATTTTTGACATAATGTTTATAAGCTTGCTCCTTGGTAGGTAATAAGAATTTCATACCCACTATTTTTAAACCCGCTCTTTCAAATCGAGAAACAATGTCTCCTGTTAAATTTCTTTGCACTGCATCTGGTTTTAACAAAACCAATGTTTTTTCATCTTTGTTTTTCATGATGATTTGTTTAATTATTTATATTTATCTTAAGCTCTTTTAATTGTGCTGAATCAACTTCTGCTGGAGCTGACATCATCAAGTCTTTGTTGTCCCCTGTTTTTGGAAAAGAGATTACTTCTCTTATGCTGCCTTCATTTTGCAACACCATCAATAATCTATCCAGTCCAAAAGCAATTCCTCCATGAGGTGGCACACCAAAACCAAACATCTCAATATAATGGCCAAATTGTTTTTGAAAGATTTCTTTGCTGTTTCCTAAAACTTCAAAAACAGCCTCCAAAATATCTATGTCTGTTTCTCTTAAAGACCCTCCTGCAATTTCATATCCATTTAAAGCCAAATCATATTGAAACGCCTTCAAGTCTTTTGTTTTTTCATTTATTGCTTTTATTTTTTCTTCCTTTGTTAGCTCTTGGCCAAAATTAATCTGAGTAAAGGGATGATGCACTGCCACATAACCTTCTTCTTTGTCTTGACCTGCTTCATGCCATTCAAACATAGGAAAGTTAACCACAAAAGCAAAGCCCAATTCATTTTCGTCGTCTTTATTTTTTCTTATATCTGGCTTATCAGAATTATATTTTGCTATAGCTTCTTGATAATCAATCCTTGGAAAAGGAAAGGCTGTAAAATGTTTTTCTGGATAAACTTCTTCTATTATTTCTTTTATCATGTTTTCTGTCATGCATCTAATCTGTTCTTCTGTTTTAAAGCTAACTTCAATATCCAGCTGAGTAAATTCTGGCTGACGATCTCCTCTTGGATCTTCATCTCTAAAACATCTTACGATTTGAAAATATCTTTCCACTTGAGCTACCATCAACATTTGCTTGTATTGCTGGGGTGATTGAGGCAAAGCATAAAATAATCCTTTACCAACTCTAGTTGGCACTAAAAAATCCCTTGCTCCTTCTGGAGTTGATTTTGTTAAATAAGGTGTTTCTATTTCTAAAAATTTTTCTTTGTATAAATAGTCTCTTATCGCTTTAAACAACAGGGCTCTTTGTTTTAAATTATTTTGCATTCTTGGCCTTTTAAGATCAAGGTATTTTTTAGCCATTCTTAGTTCTTCACCAATATCCTTGCCATCGCCATAAACATCAAAAGGATGATTTTTTGCTTCAGACAAAACTGTTATTTTTTTAACTTCAAGCTCAATACTTCCTAATGGAGTTTTATCATTTTTCATGCTATCAGGCCTTTCTTTTACTAATCCTTCAACTTTTACTACTCATTCTGATCTTAATTTCTGAGCTTCATCATAGTCATCCCCTAGTCATGGACCCAAAACCGACTGCACTGCTCCGGTTGAATCTTTTAAATCAATAAAAATAATTTTGCCGTGATCTCTTCTAGTTTCCACTCAACCATAAAGCTCAACTTCTTTATCAATAAAATTGTTTAGCTCCTCTATATATACTTCTTTCATATTTAGTATTTACTCGTTTTATATTATCTAAAGTATACCACAACCCGACCTATTTTGCAACGAAACAAAAACCTCTTTAATAAATTTTTTAAACATGTTATACTCTATACAATTATCTTTTATTTGCTTTATGGACCATTTTGAAGTTGGCCAGCATGGCGAAAATTTAGCTAGAAAATATTTATTAAAAAATAAATACCGTATTTTATTTTGCAACTATCGCTTTAAACACTGAGAAATAGATATTATTGCTAAAAAGAAAGATGTTCTTTGTTTTGTTGAAGTCAAGACCAGAAAATACAGAAATTTTAAACAAGAAAAAGATTTGACCTCTCTTGCCGAAGAAGCACTAACTCTTAAAAAAAGAAAACATTTTTTAAAAGCAAGCCAAATATTTTTACTTAAAAACCCAAAATACGAAAATTTGGCTTTTCAATTTTCTTTACTAGCAATATATTTGTTTGATAACCACCTTCCTATTTTTAATTTTTATGAAAATATTTTAGAATAGCTCTATTTTAAAAACCCGCCTCTTAGGCGGGTTTTTAATCTATTTTACATATTCAATTACTCTTGTTTCTCTAACAGCCATAATTTTAATTTCTCCATAAAAATCCATCTCTTCTTTAATTTTGTCAGCGATTGCTTTTGCTAGCTTAGCTGTGCCATAATCATCTATCTTATCTGGAAAAACAAAGACTCTTAATTCGCGTCCCGCTTGGATAGCATAAGCTTTTTCAATCTCTTTAAATGAAGTGGCTATTCTTTCAAGGTTTTCCAATCTCTTTAAATAGTTTTCTAGAGCTTCTTTTCTTGCTCCTGGCCTTGAAGCTGAAATAGCATCAGCTGACATCACAATAGCTGCTTCCAATGTTTCAATAGGATAATCTTCATGATGAGACTGCATAGCCTTGATAACATCTTCTTTGATATTATATTTTTGCAAAATCCTTCTGCCAATTTCCACATGAGAACCTTCTATTTCATAATCAATAGCTTTGCCAATATCATGTAAAAGACCTGCTTTTTTAGCTACTGTTGTGTCTGCCCCTAGTTCAGCTGCCATCATGCTAGAGAGCATAGCGACCTCCAAGGAATGTTTTAAAACATTTTGGCTATAGCTAGTTCGATACTTCAGTCTGCCTAGCAAAAATACTAGTTCTGGAGGTAAATCTAAAATGCCCACTTCATAAACAGCATCATCTCCTGCCTTTTTAATCAAATCTTTTATTTCTTGCTCTGCTTGAGAGACTTTTTCTTCAATTTTTGACGGTTGAATTCTACCATCTTGTACTAATTTTTCTAAAGCAACCTTAGCTATCTCTCTTCTAATTGGGTTAAATGAAGAAAGTGTAATCGTATCTGGAGAATCATCAATAATTAACTCTACTCCGGAAACTTTTTCAAAATGACGAATATTTCTTCCTTCTTTACCAATAATTCTACCTTTCAAGTCCTCTGAAGGAATTTGCACTGTTGAAATTAAAAATTCACTGGCATTACCATGGCCATATCTTTGTACTGTTGATAAAATAATATCATGAACCTTTTTTTCAATCTCTTCCTTTCTTACATTGTCTAATTGTCTCATTGAAGCAAGTAGATCATGTTTACTGCCTTCTTCAATTTTTTCTAACAAAACTTTTTTGGCTTCGTCTTTAGACATATTTGCTATCTGCTCTAAAACTTTTTCTTCTGATTCTTTCATTTTTAAAATATCCTCTTTAATAACTTTGAGCCTAGCAACATCTTCTTCTACCTTTTTTTGACCTTGATCAATATCAACTTGCCTTTTGTCTAAAAGTTCTTCTCTTTTAAGCAATCTGTTTTCATTTTTAGACAACTGTTCTTTTCTCTCTCTTTCTTCCTTTCTCACATCTTCCATTACTTTTGCTGCTTCTTCTTTTGCTTTTATAATAATTTCTTTTGCTTCTTCTTTTGCTTCTTGAACTTTTGTTTTTAGTTGAGCTTCCACTGAGTCAGCTCTTGTTACAGCAATATATTGTCTTACAAAATAACCTATTACGCTACCTAAAACTAGCAAAATAGCGCCGGCTATAACTACATTATTAAACATGTTAAATTTTTAACAATTCCTCGTTAACATCAATTTAAAAACATCTTTGTTTTTGCCACAAAGGTATTAAAAATATTTGTTAGTATAAATTTTTTTGAAATATATTTATTTTTCATAAAGCAAAACTTTTCTTTCTATGTTAACTAAGTAATTGATCTTTTGATTAAGTACTGTTTTAGGATTTCTCCTATACTATAATATATCAAATTTTTCACTTTTTTGCAACAACAAAAAACCCTTTATTTTTAGGGTTTTTTGCTAGTATTTTCTATTTTTATTTTAAAACCGCTTTAATCCTTCTTATTCCCTGAGAAGAAGATTCTTCTTTTGTTATTTTAAATTTACCTAATTCTTTTGTATTTTCTACGTGAGGGCCAGCACAAATTTCTTTTGACCAGTCTCCAACACTATAAACTTTCACTATTTCCGGATATTTTGCTTTAAAAGAACCAATATATCCTTTTTCTAAAGCTTCTTTTAAAGATACTTCTTGGTAATTTATTTTTAATCCCTCTATTATTTTTTCATTTACTATTTTTTCCACTAAATCTTTTTCTTGATCAGTCATTTTTCTATCAAAAGTAAAGTCAAACCTTAGCCTTTCGTCGTTTATATCAGAACCCTTTTGAAAAACACTTTCCCCTAAAACTTCTCTTAGAGCTTTTAATAGTAAGTGAGTGGCAGTATGAAGTTTTGTTCTAGTTTTAAAACTTTCAGAATTTTTTTCTAGGTTTTCTAAATTATGACCTCCAAATTTATTTTCTAGGCCAGCTCTGGAAACCTCCTTATGCTTTTTAAACTCTTGGCTAAACTGGATTTCATCTACTTCAAACCCACGCATCTTTGCCTCTTCCTTTATCAGCTCTATTGGAAAACCAAATGTTTCATAAATATAGAAAGCCTGTCTGCCATCAATCATTTTTTCTCGGTTGTTTTCAAAAATAATATTAAGCTCTTTTAGGCCTTTTTCCAAAGTTGTTTCAAATTTATTTATTTCTTTTTTCAAAACATTCAAAATCTTCTCCGTTTCCATTATTTCAGGATATTGCACTCCGAAATTTCCTTGCAAATCAATCAATAGTTTATCAAAAATATCTTCTGTTATTTCCAGTTGTCTTAAATGTCTCAAAATGCGACGTATCAAACGACGCAAAACATACCCTCTTTCAATGTTTCCTGGCTCAATATTATTAGCCATTAAAAACACACTTGCTCTAAAATGATCCACTACAATCCGAGCACTCTTTTCAATATATTTTTTTGACTTTTCTTTTATTAAATCTATTTGTTTAATAAAAATATCTGTCTCATAGATTGTTTTTGAATCAAATTCATTTGAAAAATTAACTGCTAATAATTGCCTTTCCAAACCACCCCCCGTGTCTACGCCAACTTTTTCTAAAGGCGCTAAAGTTCCATCTAAACTTTGATAGTATTGGTTAAAAACTAAATTTCAAATTTCCACCTCTTTAAAATGTATTTCTGTGCAAGGACCACAAACTCCTTCGCTACCAACTGGCCCTCAAAAATTGTCTTCTTTTGAACATTTAAAAATTTTAGCTTTATCAATCCCTTTTGCCAATCACAAATCATAGCTCTCTTGGTCAAAAGGAGTTTTTTCATCACCCTCAAATACTGTAACGGTAACATCTTTTTTATCCAGCTTTAAAACCTCAAAAATATACTCGAAAGCAAAATCTATGGCTTCTTTTTTAAAATATGCCCCATTAAAAGCAAAATTACCCATCATTTCAAACATGGTTAAATGTCTCTGGTTGCCTACTTCTTCTATATCAACTGTTCTTATGCATGGCTGAGATGTTGTTACTTTGTCAGAACCAAGTGGTTGATTAATCCCAGGGTGAATATCTTTTTTTGGATTTTTTTCAAGAGTATAATATGGTTTAAACTGTTGCATACCAGCAACATTAAACAAAACACTCTTGTCATCATTGGGCACCAATGATGCTGCTTTAATAATCTTGTGTCCTTTTTTTTCAAAAAACTCCAAAAAAGTCTTTCGTAGCTCTTGTGATGTCATATTTAAAATTTAATTTATTTGTTTTAGCAAATCATTAACAAAATCCAGTCCGCCATCACCAGTAATGACCACATCAAATATCTTTAAATATTTGTCTTTTAATTCCTCTTCTTTTTCATTTAAATATCCTATCTTTATAATATTTGTAAATTCAATATTTTTTACCATATTAACATCGCCTTCCGAGTCTCCTAGCAAAATTATGTTATGTCTGTCTTTTATGTTTTCTTTTATTTTTTCATTTTCAATTATTACCTCGTCTTTATTTAAAACATGAATAATGGGCTTTTTAACATCAACAAAATATCCTGTTTCATTTCAAATTATCTCATTAGCAATTAAATGTATCTTATTGCTTTTAATATCAAATCTTTCTAGAATCATTTTGATTACATCTCCACCAAGCCCATTAGCAGTAATAATGGTTAATGGAATTTCCAAACATTCTAAAGCTTTAAAAAAATCTTTATAACCATCTCTAAACAAAATTCTATCTGATTTTATAATAGCTTCTAGATCGCCCTTAGACAGCCCGCATTCTTTTAAAACCTCATAATGCTTACTTCATCACTCTAACATTTTATTTTTTCTTTCTGATCAGTCCATGTCTTTATTTACTTCAAAAGCATGATAAAAATTAAACAGATCTTTTGCCCTTTCTGAATAATCTTCTGTGAGATATTTTTCATCCCGCAAAATGGAAATAACCGAGCTAACTTTCTGGCCATCAATCTTTGATTTAGTAAGTGTTTTGTCAAAATCAGAAACCACCTGGAGTTTTTCAGCTCCATCCTTTTTTATTTTTTCTATTTTCTTTTCTAGCTCTTCTTTATTAGAAATATATATATTTTCCATAATATTATTTATTTTTTGCAGCATCTTAATTATATCAAAATTATAGCCAAAAAACAATTGCCCCTTGAAAAAACTATAAAAAATGCTATACTATAACTGGACGATTAGCTCAGCTGGTTAGAGCACTTGGTTTACATCCAAGGGGTCAGAGGTTCGAATCCTCTATCGTCCACTTTTATAATTTATAATTTATTATGCTGATTGATGATGTAAAAATACAAGTAAAAGCAGGAGATGGCGGTAATGGCGCTGTTGCTTTTAACAAGAATATGATGGAATTAGGTCCTACAGGCGCTAGAGGCGGCAATGGAGGGTCTATTTTTGGTATTGGCGTATCAGAGCTAGATGCACTTAATCCTTTTCGCTATATCAAAGAAATCTCTGCTGAAGATGGCAAAGATGGCCGTGGCCAATTTATTGATGGCTCTGCCGCTGAAGATGTTTTTATAAAACTACCTATTGGCACTGTTATTCATAACTTAGACAATGGTACCGTAGAAGAAATAACTCGAGTAGCTGAAAAAGTTTTAATTGCCAAAGGGGGTATTGGTGGCAGAGGCAATTTTCATTTTAGATCTTCAACTAATACCTCTCCAAAAGAATCTGAGGAAGGAAAGCCTGGTGAAATGTTTAATTTACGTCTAGAGTTAAAAATGATTGCTGATATTGGCTTAGTTGGACTTCCTAATGCTGGCAAATCAAGCTTTATTAATGAATTTACTAATAGCAAGAGCAAAATAGCCAACTATCCTTTTACCACTCTTGAACCACACCTAGGAACTTTTGAGCAATTAATTTTAGCTGACATCCCTGGCATCATTGAGGGAGCTTCCAATAATAAAGGGCTTGGTATAAAATTTCTTAAACATGTCGAACGCACCAAAATCATTTTTCATTTAATTAGTTGTGAAAATAAAAATATTTTGACCAACTATAAAATTATTAGAAAAGAATTGGAATCTTATAGCAAAATTTTTAAAGACAAAAAAGAATACATTTTATTATCAAAAACTGACCTTATTGATAAAGCAACGCTAGCCAAATTTGTCGAAAAATTAAAAACAAAAAACAAAAATGTTTATTGTTTTTCTATCTACGACTGAGATAGCGCAGAAAAAATAAAAAAACTTCTCTCAAAATTAAGCAATCAAAAAGAAAAAGGTCTCTAATTAGAGACCTTTTTTGCTACTTAGTTTTTCTTTGTGATCCATATCCTTGTCTAAAAGCATGTCTTGGCATATTCTCTTCATGACACAAGCCTTCTTTCTGTTCTAAAAAGTCTTTCATTGCTTGTGCTCTTGACAAATCAATTTGACCTAAGGACAACATTTCATCAATTTTTGCTAGTTTTTCCTCCTTAACCTTGTTTCTAAATTCTTCTTTAGTCATGTCAAACTTTGTTGCTATTTCAGAAAAACTACCTCTTTCTTTCAATTGAATTAACAATTGATCCTTGTCTACATTAAATATAGCTGCCTTTGCTTCCAAATTTCTTTCAAACCCATAATTTTTTCTAACTTCATTTTTGCTTTCTTTTGGTAAAGAAAAAGCAAAAACATCACTTTGGCCCACAAAAACCCCTCCGACTATTAAGCCTATTATTCACAAGGGCATAAATTTGTTTTTCATCTTTATTGTTTAAAATTATTAAACCGCGGATTTTCTTCTCGACCTATTCATGTATTATTACGCTTCTCCTCGTCATTTATTTCATTTAAAAAATTTTTTCTGTTTATTCTAGGCCTTATTTTAAAAACTTCAAAACCCTCTTCTGTTTCAAAGCCACTTACCAAAACCAAATCACCCACTTTTAATCTACCTATTATCCCTTTTGCCAAAAAAGAATCTTTTTCTTGAACATAAACAATTTCACCCTCTTTTAGCTCAATAGCTAGTAGACCTTCTTCTCCTCTCTCAATAACTTCTCCTTCTTTTATATATTGGTTTATTCTTTTTTGATGATCTTGTGTCCATTGTCTTGTAATCATTAAATTTGGCCTTTCATCAGAATAAATACTTTTAAAAAGCATGGTGCTATTAATCAAAAAACTTAAAGCTATTACTATTAAAACCACCGCTAGCGTAACCAACAAAACTGATTTTCTATACAGAGGCAACAAACCACTCAAAGATATTTCAAAAATTAACAAGAAAAATATTGCCACAAAAATTAATGTTCACGGTAAAATACTAAATAACATTCTA
>CAYYXO010000001.1:51526-63113 GCA_964475745.1 uncultured Candidatus Saccharibacteria bacterium
TTCTAAAAGTCACCATCTCTCTTATGCCCACCATGTTAGCTTGATAAAACATCAAAAAAACAATTGTTCCTAAAACAAATAACAAAAAGAGAGCGCTTAAAATAGCTGCTAAAAAAATACTTCCCAGTCTAACCAAAAACATTCATTTTGGCTTTATTTTTATTTTTCCTTTTTTTATTTGTTTAAGCAATTCTTCTTTATCAAAAGACATCATTATTTTTTATTTTTAATATTTTTATCATAGTTATTTTTTACTACGCTTTTTGCCCTTTTAAGTCTTACCCCTACAGTAGCGACAGGTATCTTTAAAATGTCTGCTATGTCTTTATAAGACATTTCTTCAAAATAATATAGCACCAATACTTCCTTGTATTTTTTGTCCAGTATTTTTAAATTTTCTTTCAGTCATTTCTCTAAAAATTCTTTTTCTAACTCATCTACCATGTCATTTTTTGACATATCCACAGGAAACAAAATATCCCAGTCGATATTCGTAATAATATTTTTCTTATACCCTCTAATATAATTAACTACCTCATTATGAGCTATACGATAAATTCAAGAAGAAAACTTATAGTTAAAATTAAATCCCCTTATATTAGTATAGGCTTTAATAAAAACATTTTGCAAAATATCTTCAGCGTCACTTTGACTAAAGACAAATCTTCTAATATAGCGTCCTAGTTTTTTTTCAAAGCGGTTTACCAAAAAACCAAAAGCATTTGTATCGCCTTTTAGAACTAGTTTTATTATTTTTTCATCAGATATTTCCTCGGTAAGTTCTTTCATTTTTTAAACTTATACTGTATATTACACCAAAAATTCATTTTTCTTTCAATCAAAAACCCGCCTTTAAAAGGCGGGTTTTTGATTTTTTATCAATTATTTCTTGAACCTCTGTTACCACCACCAAAGCCGCCAGTTCTTGGAGCTCTTTCCTCCAATGGACGTGCTTCGTTGACAGTAAGATTTCTTCCTTCAAACTCTTTGCCGTTG
Organism: uncultured Candidatus Saccharibacteria bacterium; assembly: GCA_964475745.1. GTDB lineage: Bacteria > Patescibacteriota > Minisyncoccia > UBA6257 > JAKLIH01 > CAYGJE01. The sequence goes on from CAYYXO010000001.1 coordinate 52,523, forward strand.
AACATTTCAACTGCTTTTTGAGCTTCTTCTTCTGTTGACATTTCAACAAAACCAAAGCCTTTTGAGCGTCCGGACATTCTATCAGTAATAATTGTAGCAGTTTCTACAGCGCCTGCTTGAGAGAAGTATTCTTTGATAGCTTCTTCATTAGTGCTGTAAGGTAAACCACCGACATATAATTTCTTTGACATGTTTTTTTCCTTACGTTATATTAAAAACGACCTACCCTACTACCTTTTTTGAACTTACACGTTTTTAACTTATGTAAGGAAAAAAGAATCATTAGAGCACATTATTAATATAGCACATAATCATTAAAAAAGCAATAGTTGTCTATTTATGCTCTTGAAAAAATAATATAAAAATGCTACACTAATTATATGTCTGGGCCTGTGGCTTAGCTGGTAAAGCGCATGCATGGCATGCATGAGATCGTGGGTTCGAGTCCCATCAGGTCCACCAATCTAAAAACGAGCTAAACAAGCTCGTTTTTAAAATAAACTTAGCGGAAGGGGTGAGATTCGAACTCACGAGGGCGTTAAACCCCACAGTTTTTCGAGAACTGCGCTTTCAACCACTCAGCCACCCTTCCTTTTAATAATATAAATAACTTTAACACAAAATCAAGATATTATCAATTATATTGATTATTTGTATACTTTTAAGTTTCTCTTTAATAAAAAGGGGCTATATTGTGTTTTTTTCATCTAATACAGATTATCTACCAAACACTTGCTTTTTTTAAAAAAATCCTATATACTATTATCAATAAAGCGAAACATATACTAAACAATATATGTTTTTAAAAAATGGTCGCTTAATAGTTAAAAAATAAACAAATACTATGAATAAAGAAAACCTAGTAGAATTGGTACAAGGCCAATTAAAATCAACAAAAAAAGACGCTGACAGTGTGGTTGCTTTGATTTTAGAAAGCATTTCTAAATCACTCAAAAAAGGAGAAGATGTCGCTATCAGTGGTTTTGGTTCATTTGTAGTTAAAGCAAAAGCAGCTAGAATGGGTGTTAATCCTAAAACAGGTGAAAAGATTCACATTGCTGCCAAAAAAGTTGTTAAATTTAGACCAGCTAAAGTATTAAAAGATATGGTAGCTTAAACCAAAATTAAAAACCACCGCCAATATTAGCGGTGGTTTTTTATTTTTATATTTCCAAGCTAATTCTTCTATTTTCAACATCCAATGATTTAATAACAAATTTATAAGTTTTACCAACTTCAAATTGTTCTTTTGTTGTTTCTTGCTCTTTTACATCAGTAAATTTAAGAAAGCCATAAACTCCTGGTTCTAATTCTACTAATACACCCAAAGAACCTGTTTTCAAAATAGTGCCATCATATTTTTTACCAACTTTATAAATATTGGTAATATCTTTTCAAGGATCTGGTTTTAAAGCTTTTATAGATAAAGCAATTCTGCCGTTGGTAATGCTTTCTATTTTAGCTTTTACCACTTGTTGTTCTAGATAAATTTCTTTTAGATCAGGAATTAATTTATAGTCTACTTCGGAGATATGAATCAAACCATCAATTGGCGGTTCGCCAAATTTTACAAACAAGCCAAAATCAACCACTTTTGTAATCTCAGCTTCTACTACATCTCCAATAGTATATTGAGCAGCTAATTTTTGCTTGTGTTCTTCATTAAGAACTTCTCTTTCAGAAAAGATAAGTTTAACATTTTCTTTATCTAAATCTAAAATTTTAACTGGCATTTCTTTATTCAAAAAGCTTCTTAGTTTTGCTAAAATTTCTTCTTTATCTCCACCGTCAACCAATGGATAATGTTCTGGTGTTAATTGCGATACTGGTAAAAATCCTTTTATACCCATATAATCAGCAATCAAACCACCTCTATTAACTTCTTTTATTTTAATAAAAACAGTTTCATTGTTTTTCTTTGCTAAAGCCAAAGTATTTCAAATTTGATTATTACTTATTTCTTTCAAAGAAGCCTCAACTAAGCCGTCTTCATTTTCCAGCTCTAAAACCGTTACACTTATTTTATCGCCCACTTTAAGAGCTTTAATATAGTTTTTGGCAGCCATAAATTCAATACCTCTAACTACTGCTAAACCCAAAGGACTAACATCAACAAAAAGAGATTTTCCCTCTTTACTTAAAACAGTGCCATCAATGTTTGAACCAACATTTGGCACATTAATCTTTTGATATTTTAAACGTGGAATAACCATGTTTTTTGATTACCCGCTTTTTTTATTGTAATATGTGTGTGCCGAGAGAGTGAATCGAACACTCGACACTGCGCTCTTCAGGCGCATGCTCTACCACTGAGCTACCTCGGCACAAATTAATTATTAAATTTTTAAAGCGGCATTTTTATTAAAGCCAAATATTATGTATATTTGGTATATTAATACTATCATTTTTTTATTTTTTTGTAAAGACCCTGCTTGTAAAAAATGACGATCTTAGTCTATAAGGTGTTCCCGGGAGGACTCGAACCTCCATCTAGAGCTTAGGAAGCCCTCGTTCTATCCATTGAACTACGGGAACAATAAAACCCTTACTTTAAAGTAATTGTTATCTCTCTATCTTGCTTTTTTACTTCTAAAGACACTAAAATATATTTATATTGATTTATGTCTATTATATTTTTTCCCCATTCTATTAACACTAAGTTTTCTGAATCAAGAATTATTTCTTTAAAAGCTAAATCTTGCAAATCATCCATTTTTAATCTTGGCTTGTCTATTAACCGATAGACATCATAGTGATATATATTTTTAAAGTTTAAAAAAGGCTTGATTAAATTATAAGCTCGCACAAAAACAAAAGTAGGGCTCAGCACCGACCTTTTAATACCCAAGCTCTTAATAAAACCCTTGGCAAACTCTGTTTTGCCAGAACCTAAGTCACCTTTTAAAATAATTAAAGCTGCTTGATTGTTAAAACTAACATTTTTTAGTTCTTTTTTCAACTTTGACGCTATTAAATGTGTCTCTTTTGTGCTTTTACTTGTGTATTTTTCTTGCATTATCTTATTTTATAATTTTTCTATTACTTCTATCCCTAAAAGCTCCATACTTAATTTAATAATATTAAAAACTGCTTTGGACATTAAAATTCTTTGACTTTGATATTTATCATTGCTCAAAACTTTATGTTTTTCATAAAAGCCATTATATAGCTTACACAGTTCAAATAAATAATTAATTAATATGTGCGGGTCAAAATTAACTGCTGCTTTCTGAAGCTCTTCTTTAAAATACACTGCCTTCCTTAAAACCAAACTCTCCTCTTTATTTAAATCAACAAAATTGTCCTTAATGGATTTATTTATTTTTTGATTGTTGTTTTTTATCATAGAATTAATTCTAGCATAGGTATATTGAATATAGGGGCTACCATTGCTTTTAACATCCAGGATTTCATTAAAATCAAAAAACATATCTTGTTTGTGATCCATTTTTAATAAAGCATATTTAATAGCTCCTAAAGCAATCTTAAAAGAAACTTCTTGCTTTTGTTTTTCAGCAAGTTGGTCTAAAGACTTATAATAATCTTTTGCTAAAGCTAAAACCTTATCTTTGGCTTCTAAAATTAATTCGTCAATCGAAAGCACATTGCCTTCACGAGAGCTCATCTTTTTACCATCTTTTCAGAAAATATAGCCATAGCTTAAATGTAAAAATTGATTTATCTTGCCAATATTTAATTGGTCACAAATAGCAAACAATTGTTTAAAATGTAATTCTTGCTCCTTACCAACCACTCAAACATATTTATCTGCTTTAAATTTTTCAACCTTTTTACTTGTTAAATAGATATCTTGAGTAAAATACATAGCTGTACCATCTGATCTTTGCAAAATAGTATCCGTTAAATAATAATTTTTTAAATCAGACAAAACCGCCCCATCTTCTAATTTTTTAAAAATTCCTTTGGTTAAGCCGTCTTTTATTAGCCCTTTTGATTGTTTATAAAAATTACTTTCATATCAATTATAATGATGAACGCTGCCAATAGTTTGATAAGTTTTTTTAAAACCGCTATAAACATAGTTATTTAATTTTTTTCAGATATTTTTTATTATGTTGTGATTATTTTCTCATTGAACCAGCAACCACTGCATTTCTTTTTTATTTTCACCTTCTTTTTCATTATCTACCCCTATTTTATAGCATTTTTCTACAAACTTATCAGAAGTAATATTTTCTGTTTGAGGAGTTGACCATGTTTTACTATTTTTCTTATATAATTCAATTACCTCTAAAATTGGCTTAACTAAATGGTCTTTTTTTAAATAACCCCAGATAGCCTTACAAACATGAATACCTCTATCATTATAAACACAGTCTAAAGTAACTTTATTATTAGTTAAATTTAATAATCTATAAACAGCCATAGCATAGACATTATTTCTTAAATGCCCTACATGTAATGCCTTGTTAGTGTTGGGACTGGTGTGCTCTATCAAATACTTTTGGGTGCTGTCTAGTCAAAAATATTTTTTGTTTATCTTTAAAAAATTGTTAATATTATCAAACAAAACTTCTTGTCTTAGTTTAAAATTAATAAAACCAGGCTTAACAAATTCTACCTGTAAAACTTTTTCTTTAATAAAATCATTTTTTTTAAGCTCTTCTAAAAACTCCGCTGGATCTAAATTTATTTTTTGCTTCAATAAAATCATTAAAACATTAGTGGTATAATCACCAAATTTATCATTTTGAGTTTGAAAAACTTCAATATTTTTTTGCCATAAGTTAAAAGTTATCTTATTTTTTTTTAAAATATTTTGTAGTGCCTCTCAAATTATTTTTTGAAAATCTTTAGTCATATTATTTATAACTTATTTTAATTAAAACTGAAGCTATCTCTATCTTAGGAAATTCTTTTTTAAGAAAAATGGTTATTTTTTCTTTATGATCTGCTAAATCTTGGGCCACAATTGGTTTTGCACAAACAATTGTTAGTTCTTTGTTTTTAAAGCTTTCTGGAAAACAAAAAAAGAATTTATTTTGTTTTAAGAAATCCTCTAGCATACTTAAAACAGAACATTCTAAAAGTCCTTTTTCCATCTCTAGAGAGCTTCTTCTGTGTTGTAAAACTTTTTTAAAACATTTAAACATAATAAAATTTTACCTTTAAATTCTAATTGGCATCAAAACATAAATAAAATCTTCTGTTTGTGTTGATTTTATTAAAGCTGGGCTATCTTCATTTACACCAAAAAACACCTCTTCGCTATCAACTCCTTCTAAACCATCGATAATATAACTATAATTAAAACATAATTTAGAGTCATAACCATCTACCACGCATTTAATTTTATAAACACCATCTCCTTTATTTTCATCTTCACCTTTTAATATTATTTCTTGATTTTTTGAGTCAACTTGAATGTTTAAATCTTTTATTTGACTGCTTAAATTGCTTATTAGTCTAATAGATTCTTTAAATTTATCCCTATTTACTTGTATTTTAGTTTGATATGTTTTTGGAATAATATTTTTATAATTTGGAAACTCCCCTTCTATCAAACGAGATATTAAATTAGCTACACCAAAATCAAAGAAAATTTGATTGTTGGAAAAATATATTTTTATTTTTTGATCAACTTCATCAAAATTTTGTAATATTAAAATAACCTCCTGAATTGTTTTTGTTGGCACAACTATTTTAACCTGTTTTTTTGTGTTTGTTTTAAAACTATTTTTTGAAATTATTTTTTCTGACAATCTAAAACTATCTGTACTTACTAAATATAAATTTCCTTCGTTAATATTAAAAAAAATACTATTCAATTCTGGTTTATTAAAACCAGCATTAGCACTTTTAAAAACTTGACTTAAGCCAATAAGTAAATTTTTTGAATCAATCTCCAACATATCTTCCGAATCAATTGATGGTATAATAGGATACTCTAAACTATCAAAACCTTGAATATTTAAATTAAATTCATTATTTTGAATAATCATTTTATTATCTTTTGCTTCTATAGTTATTTTTTCGTCAGTGAGATTATTTATTACCCCTAATAACAATTTACTAGGAATCACTATAGATCCTTCTTCTTTTACTTCCCCAGTAACAAAATAATTTAAACCTATTTCTAAATCAGTAGAAATAATTTGTAATTTATCTTTTGAAGTTTTAATTAGTAGATTACTTAAAATAGGTAAAGTTAGATTACGACTTACTATTTTATCACAAGCGTTTAATGCTTTTTTTAAATTGCCTGTTAAACAAGTAAATTTCATATTTGTATTTTATTTGTTTTATTAATTTTTTAAAAGTAATTATTATTATTAGGGATGTGGAAAAGTGGATAATGCAATTTAATAAGTAATTAGTTAGTGATAAGGTTAAATTTATTGGAAATTTTGTACTAATATTATGTTTAAAAGAAAACAATAATTTTAGTAAAGAATTTTTATGTAATTATGTCAATATTTTTCATTAACTTTTATACAGTTTAAACCAATACTTTTACACAGTTATTGTATATAGTTATCCACTACTTTAACACATTATAATTTAGTTTTTCTATAATAGAGTCTATTTCTTGATTTAAGATAGAGTCTTTTTTTATAGCGGCTTCTATTTTTTTACAAGAATGCATTACTGTTGTGTGATCCTTGTTGTTAAAAATGGAACCAATGGCGGGATAAGACATTTTAACTACTTCTCTTAGAACATACATAGTAATCTGTCTTGCTCTAACAAAATCCTTTCTTCTGCAATTTCCCTTAATTTTTTCTTCAGAAATATCATAGAAGGCAGTAATAGCGTTTATAGCGTCTTGAGGAGTAATACTTTTCCTCGGTTTTTTAATAAAGTCTTCTAATAATTTTTTAGTGATTTCTAAGCTGAAATCGATTTTTTTAACTTCAAAACTAATCAGCAATATATTTAAAGCGCCCTCTAGCTCTCTTACATTGTCAGTGACGTTTTGTGCTATATAATCAATAATTTCATCCGGAAGACTGGCTTTTTTATCTTTCAATTTATTTTTTATAATGGCCACACGTGTTTCATAGTTTGGCAAACTAATATCAGCAACCATGCCTCCTTCAAATCTAGATCTTAGCCTTTCCTCTAATCCAGGAATAGCCTTTGGTAATCTATCAGAGGTAAAAACGATTTGTTTGTTTGATTCATAGAGAGCATTAAAAATATGAAACACCTCTTCCTGAGTTTTTTCTTTATTAGCGATGAATTGAATGTCATCTATTAAAAGCAAGTCTAATTTTTTATAAGATTTTTTTATATCATCAATGGTTTTTTCTCTAATTGAAGAAACAATGTCATTTATTAATCTCTCAGAATTAATATATCAAATATTAATTTTTTTATTTTTTTGTCTAGCAGCATTTCCCAGTGCTTGAATAAGGTGGGTTTTACCTAAGCCAACTCCACCATAAATAAACAAAGGGTTATATTTTGTTCCTAAATTTTCTAAAGTTGCCAAAACAGCCGCATGAGCTAATTCATTATGTGAACCAACAACTAGGTTATCAAAAGTGTAGCGAGAATTTAAATTAGTATTAGCATCTAGAGTTGATTTTGTTAATGTTTCTGACGGAAGAGAGATCTTTTTTTGTTTATTGAGAGGTTTTTTATTATTTTCTATATTTAATTGAAAATCCTTAAGCTTTTCAATAGATAAAACTCTATAAGAAACATTCTTTATTAAAGGGTCTATCTTATTTAAAGCTTGTTTTATATATTTATCATAGCGATCTTGTAACCATTCTTTTGCAAAATTAGAGTTGGTGGCAATAGTGATACTGTCTTTAGTTTTTTCCACAAGAGCGCTGTTTTTAAATCATGTAATAAAATTAGCTCTTGAAATATTAAGCTCTACTTCAGCGAGTATACTTGTTCAGAGCAGTTTGAGTTCATCAGTATTCATAATAGTTTTTCGTAATAATAGTTATATAAGTTATAGTATAAAGGTTTTTTTATTTTTTTTCAACAGGTTAATATTAAAATAAAAGAAGCATGTGGATAAACTGTTAATTAAATAACATCTATTATAAAAATCTACATTTAAGGATATAAGGAAAGTTTATGTCATGTTTTGTAAAATTCTACACCAATACTTGGTTATAATAGCCTGCAATAAGTTTGTTTTATTAAACAATACGGGTAAAATAAGAACATTTACACGCCTGACTTGATGCTTACTAGTCTAAATTTTTATAATGATACCGATCCATGGTATAAAAATTTAAACACAAGTACTTGCTTTTTTTATGTTTTCTTGGTAAATTATGTTTTAGTTAAGAAAAGATTAAAAAGACACAATGCCAAAACGAACATATCAGCCAAGCAAGAGAAAAAGAGCTACAAAATTCGGGTTTTTAGCAAGAACAGCTACTGCTGAAGGCAAAAAAATTATTCAAAAAAGACGTCAAAAAGGCAGAAAGAAATTAGCTGCTTAATTTTTGATTATTATGCTTGCTGCCAAATATAGACTAAAAAAACAACGCGAGATAAAAAGCTTGTTTTTGCACAAAAAAGCTGTTTTCGGTAAATATTTAATTGTTAATTATAAAGAAAACAAACTTAATTATTCGAGATTTGCCTTTATTCTTAGCAAAAAAAATATAAAAAAAGCAGTTGAGCGCAACTATTTTAAACGAGTTTTAAGACACATTGTTTTTAAAAACTTAGATAAAATAGCTATGGGTGTTGATATAGCCATAGTAGTAAAATCAAGCATTAAGGAAGCGGAATTCTATCAAATAGAGGAAGAAATAAAGCAACTTTTTAATAAAATTAGACTATAACCTATGTTTAGAATATTTTTCTATCAACCAATTATCAATGCCCTTTTTTTTATTTTTAACTTTGCTAAAGATTATGGCCTAGCCATTATCTTGACCACCGTGATAGTTAGAATGATTCTCTGGCCATTATTTACTCAAAATGAATATTTACAGAAGAAAATTAAAAAAATCCAACCAGAAATTAAAAAAATCCAAGCAGAAAATAAAAAAGACCCACAAAAACAAACTGCGCTACTACTAGAAATTTATAAGAAAAATAAAGTGAACCCAAGCTTTGCCTTTATGTTTGCCATTGTGCAAGTTTTTGTTATTTTTGGGCTTTATAGTGCTTTTACTATCTCTGTCAGGCCAGATTTTGTTAATTTTTTATATGAACCAATTAAGGTGCTCATTTCAACCCCAGCAAACTATTCTTTTTTAGGACTAGTAGATTTATCCAAACCCAGCTTACTTTTTGCTATTATTACCACCGGCGTTCAATTATTGCAAGGGTTTGTTACTATTAAGTATCTTCCTAAAAATGATCCACAAAGAAACATGCTTTTAGTTTTTACCTTTGTTTTTCCAGTTATTTTTATTTTAAACTATAAGCATTTTAAGAGCGTCATTTTTCTTTATTGGTCAGTTTTAACTATAGTAAACATAATCCAAACACTATATATAAGACATAAAATGAAAAAAACCCAACATGAATAACGAACAAACAATAAAAAACTTCCTAGAAACATTTTTTAAATGTTGCCACATAAGCAATTATGAAATTGATATAAAAAAATATGAATCAGAAAACAAAATATTTATTAATGTAAATATTCCTATGAAAGCAAGTTTGTTTATTGGTAGATTTGGATCAAACTTAGAAGCATTTGAAACCATCTTTTGTGACATGATTAATTTAAACAACCAAGCGGAAACAAGTTGTCGAGTGGAGTTTGATATTAATGGTTATAGATTAAATCGCATTAGAGATTTACAAGAGTTAGCCAGATCTACAGCTCAAAAAGTCATGGTTTTTAAAGCCCCAGTTAGTCTTGAGCCAATGTCTGGCAGAGATAGAAAAATTATCCATACAGAAATAGCTCTTTACCCCGACCTATCAAGTGAATCAGAAGGAAGCTTTCCAAACAGACATGTTGTGATTAGCTACAGAAAATAAAATTAATTAAAATTTTTAAAAACCTGCTTTTAACAAGCAGGTTTTTTGAAAATAGAAAAACAAAGAAAAAGTTTTTATGGTCGAGGATAACTACAAATGTTTCCAGCGCAGTCAATATCTTCTACATGTAAGTGTGGAGGATTTTTACCTTCGGGTCCTTGTACTTTAAATTGACCAGGAAGATCTTTATTTATTAGGGCCTTAACTTCTTCCATACATCTAATTGACTCTGAATTATCCTTTTTTTCAAAAGCCGATATATCTAAAGCTTTTCCATATTGATGGCAAGATCTTATTGCTGGCAGAGTGTTTGGACATCGATAACCACTATCATAAGTGCTTAAATTAGAAGCATGACCAGTTTTTATAGGTCCAACTTCTAGCCCAGGGTAGCAATCCTTTGAAGCAAGAAAATTTTTAATAGAATCACTACTTAAATAATTATAAAGATTTTTAATAGAAGCAGATGCTATGCCATTATCAATATCTTTTTTTGCAGCTTGAGATAAGCTAGTTTCTGTTGGGTCGCCTCTCATGTCTCTTCCAACATAACCTTCTGATCATTCAGATACTCTTCTTGAAATTCACTCTGAGGCTAGTATTCCAACAGGGCCACCTAATAAATAGAAAGGAGCTTGGGCAAAACGTGCCAGTC
>CAYYXO010000001.1:63123-100883 GCA_964475745.1 uncultured Candidatus Saccharibacteria bacterium
AGAGACTTTGATTTAGCTTTTTTTTGAGCCTCATCAATTTGTATCTGACACACATAGTTATGATCTCAAGCTTTATCTTGATGCTGATGATCTTTTGCGGAAAATCTTGGAGAGGAAGGAATCAGTGTAAGTTCTGGGTTTATAGTGTTTAATATAATATATGAGCCGAAAAGTATTAATAAACCCAAAAAAACATTTTTTAAAGATTTTGTAGCATAGGAAACAACGCTAACATTTCCTTGAGCAGTCATATATTTAAAGCCAAATTCAAGCAGCTTAATAAAAGCAAAAAGAACAGCTAATCAATATGCTCATCTTATAACAATCATAAGAAAAGATCCAAAGTCAGCAACGCCACTTGGGTCAAAGCCAGGCAAGCCAATCTCTCAATTATAGGTTCTAACAACAGTCTGGGCTTTAACAAACAAAAAAGGCTTTAAGATAAAAAATAAAATAAATATTGTATAGATTAACTTGTTATTTTTTATGTTTGTGATTTTCATAATTAGGTTTTTTTATTTTGTATTGTTTTAATAAATGACATTGGGCTAGAAATTTTATGAAGAGGTATTTTTTTAAGTGAAGCTGATAATTTCTCTCCTCTAAAAGTTAAAATGACTGCTATGGTTGCAATGGGCAGTGAATTTATACCAACAGCAAATTGATTGACCATTATGCCCATTAAATAAGTAATCATCTTAAACATGCCTCTTTTGCCAGAAATGAAGATAATAGTTGTTAATATTAAAGTGAAAGGAAAGCTAATTATCGTTGCCAACAAAGAGGTTATGACTAAAAAATTTAAAAATATTTGGAAAGCATCTTTTATAATGGCAACACACAGAGCAAAAATAAAAACAAAAGTGTCTTTTTTTTTCGCAACCTCCTCTTCTTGGTTTGTTTCGGATAAATTTTTTTCTAGATAATCTTCTAAATCTTCATTTTCATTAAGTCTCTCTTTTGATAAGTCCTTTTGTATTTTTTGATTTTTATATTTTTCAAGTTGAGCTTTAGTTTTTATATTTGGCTTTTGGTTTAAAGGTGAATATTGTTTAGGAGTGGCTAAGGTTTTTTTACCAGCTATTTTTACTTTAGGAGCTGATGTTATAGTTCCTGCTTTTGACCCCGCAGACACAGTGCTGGCCTTCACAGCAGCGCTCTTGGCTCCGGCAGTAGCACCTGCCTTCACAGCAGCGCCCTTAGCAACAGCTGCGCCAGCAGCCTTTGCTCCAATAAGTTTGGCTCCGGCAGCAGCTACAATTGGCACTGCCATAATTAAGATTTATTTTTTAAGGCCATTAATTTTTGTGGATCAGAGGTAATTAGCTGGTCTTCAGTATAAGAAGCCACTACTTGTAAAATAGTGTGTTTGTCCCCTGCCATAAATAGTCCTGAGCCAACATCAACTTGAGTTAGTAAACTCCTTTCAATCTCAGTTAGATTTAAAGTTTCAGACACTTGCTTTATAGTGGCACTTGACTGTTTAAATAAAATTTTGATAGTTGAGTTTGTAATAACCGGAATGCCCTGAGGAGTTTTTAAAAAATCATCTAAATCTTGGGCGATAGTAGTAAGTCCTAAGAAATATTTTCTGGCTCTTTTAGCAAAACTTAAAACAAAGTCAGCTGTTTCAGGAAATTTCATTAAATATCACGATTCATCAATAATTAAAATTCTTTTTTTAAGTTGTTTTTTAATGTTATTCCAAACATGATTAAGTAAAATATACATCGCAATAGGTCTCAATTCTTCTTCTAAGCCATTGATATTAAAAACAAGAAAAGGATTTTTCATATTGATGTTGGTAGGATTGTTTAAAAAACCACCATAAGTTCCTCTAGTATATTTGTAGAGCTTAGCTGCTATTTCAGATCCGCCATCCATAGTATTTAATACATTAACCAAATCTTCAAGTACAGGCATAGATCCTAAGTCGTTATCAGACTCAAGAGTAATATTTCTAGAGGCATAAGTAAGAGTAATGGCTTGATCAACAATAACTTCTTCTTCTGGTTTTATACCGCCAATCAAAATTTTGATTAAACCAATTAAGTTGAGTATATGGCCTCTAAAAACCTCTCCTACTGTTTCATCTTTACCCATAAAGGGCAAATCAAAAGGATTGATATTGTCTTTTGAAGAAACAGAAATATCATAATTTTCTCCACCCACAGCTTTGGCTAAATATTCATATTCATTTTCTGGGTCAATAATCATAATTTCAGAACCCATCATCAATTCTCTAACAGCATGAGTTTTTACAGCATAACTTTTTCCACTTCCAGAGGTGCCAAATACACACATATTGGCATTTTCTAGTTTAAATCTGTCAAAGATAACTAAACTATTGTTTATCAAATTTATACCATATAAAATACCTTCATTGTTGGTTAGATTGCTAGAAATAAAAGGAAATAAGGTCGAAGCAGGAGTTGAGTTTAATAAGGTGCCATAATTTAATCTATCCAAGCACATTGGGATAGTGCCTTCAAAACCTTCAAAATGACGAAAATGAGATGGCTTAGGGTAAATTAATTTACTTTCTAACAAGCCATTTATTTTATTTTCTAAATCATTTAACTCTGTTTCGCTTTTAGCGATAAGTGTAATATAGACAGAAACACGAAACATTTTTTCAATGCCACGGGTAATCGCATCTCTTAGCTTTTCGATATCTTCTAGAGCAGTTTCTAAAGCAGGGTTTCTAGGGGTGCCTTTTTCTGCTTCTAGCTGCATCTGAGCGCCGACATCTCCTAGTTTTTTTCTTAATTGTCTTAGAATTAACGAATTATCAATTGGATGGTAGTAGATAGAAAGATTTAAATCAGTATCAAAATTTATTACGGAAGAAAACCATCCAGGACTTAAGTAGCGAGGATATGTTAAAATAAATAAAGTTCTGGCATAAGTACTGCCAAGTTTTAAAGAAGTGCTATTTATGATTAAACCCGAAGGAGCAATAATGTCTCTAAGAGTGGTTAAAGTTTTTTCATAATTTGAACGAACCTGATCGGCTAAATCAGCTGCTTTGGACTCTTCTTTTTTGCCAAAAAATGGAAGATTAATCATAGTTATTAGTTAGAAGCCGGTTTTTTAAAGAGAGAATCAGGATTGTAAGTGTTGTGAAGCAAAGTTATTATTTCTTCAGTCGTTAAAATTTTTGAGGCCAAACCAATACGGCTTAATTGAGACAAAACCGTGTCTTGTCTTAGCAATAGCTGGCGATAATTTTTTTGAAATTCTGTTTCATTTAAGTCAACATTTTGGCCAAAAGCCTCTCGATTCAAATTAAAGATATTTAAGAACATATCTCTTATTTGCCCTCCTGCCCCACTAGTTTTTAAAACCACAGCATCATAAGGAACAACTAAATAGTATTTTTTATCCATAATCGGATTATTGTTAGTAAAATCTTGAATAAAGGATAAATAATCATTGATCTGCGATTTTAACAATGCATCCTCAAACTTCTTTGTTGATTCCAAAACATTTTTAATATAATCATCAATTTGTATTTTTCTAGAAGTAACAATGGTTTGAATAGAAAAATCCAAATTATTTAAAAATGACTGTCACCCAGAAAGCATGTTTTCTTGGTCTTCTCTAGACATAAGTTCAATGTTTATGCCATCTACTTCAATGATAGAGCGAAGCCCTCCGCTCTTAAGCACCACAACATTGTTGCGGACTTCATTTATAGGCACTAAAGCTTGAGTGCTTGAATCACTTTTGTTTTTTGATTGATTATTCATTGTCTCGATCTAAAAGTTTACTTAATTCTTGTATTTTTTCTGAGTTGACAGGAGTATTGTTGCCCTTGTCAAAAACTAAGGGACTATTATCAGCGGAATCTTTTTTATTTAAAGGCGATGCTTTTATTTTTGGCTGTTTTCATAAATAAGATTTAGGCAAAACAAAGTGTTTCACAATATGAACTACCATTTTATACATAGGAAACTCATGCACCTTTCCTAAAGCTAAAACTAAGGTAAGAAAAAATACCACCAGAGCTATAGGGATAGAAATAATTTTAATAAAAATGTTGTAAATTAAAATAGCCAGGCCAATACCTATCACTAAAATAAAAATTTGGACAAAGGAAAAAGGTCCAACTAGCTTTGATTCATCTTCGATAAATTGTGGAACTTGAAAGTCTTCCATAAGATAGATTAATTTATTTTATATAGTTTAACAGAAAAAAATAAAATTAGCAATTTTAAAAGCTGTCGCCCAAATCAATAAATTTATCATCGGTCTTTATGTCATCAGCAGAATCTTTTTTTAAGGGTCTGTTGATGTCAATAGAATTGTATTTAATAGGGTCCTTAAGAGTGTTTTCAGTAGAGGTTTCTTTTAGCTCAGGCTGATCGTCATCAAAAGACGAGTCGCCAAAAGAAGATTCTATCATTGCTCCACCCCGCTTTGCTTTAAAAGGAGGTTGAAAAATATTCGAATTATTTGAATTGTTTTGCTCAAAAGAATCACTCATATTATTTTTTAAATTTTTATAATACTCTGAAAGTTTAATCTCTTTTCTTTGCTGTTGGGTAATTAAATTTTTTAAAGGATATTCAACTGTTTCGGAAGGTTTCTTTTGAGTTGTTTTTTCTTCTATGGCAGATATTTTTGATTCAGGTTTTTCTGACTCAACTATAGAATCTTCATTGATTTGTGACAAAGAAGGTTTTTCTGGAGGATACTCTTTTGAAATAGTTTTTTTTACCAAAGACTGGCTTTGTTGAAGTTTATTGGATTCTAAAGTTTTTTCATGATAACTAACTTCTTCATCATTGCTATTTTTTTCAAGGATTTTTTCCTCCTCGACATCTTTATCTTTATTGGGCGAAGTTTTTTTCTGTATTTGTTCCGCCTGAGATTTTATATAGTCCATGATGTTTTGAGAGCCATCATTTTTTACCGAAGAAAATTGTTTAATAGGGGTTGTTTTCTCAGCTAATTTTTTTTGGTAAATGCCCTGAGATAAATTTAATTCGGTTGTTATTTGGCCCAGCAATTTTTGCCACAAATATTGATAAACAATAAGAGCATCCTTGGGGCTTTTAGTAATAGAAGTTAAATTATTTTTAAACCGTTCTAAATCTATTTTGCCAACTAGCAGGTCTGTTAACTCGTAATAAATTAAATCCTCGCTCTCTTTTGGTAAGGAAGCCATTTTAACTGCACCAGAAGCAAGATTGTCCAGGTGGTCTTCCATCAGCAGTTGATTTATTTTTTCGGGCAAGAGCCCAAAAAGTTCGACAGCATAAACTTCGCTTTCCATTTGAAAGGTTTAAAATTTAATTAAGAGAGCTTAATTTAGTTTGGAGCATTTGCAAAGAGGAAATCTTTTCTTGAGTTCGTCTTCTTATTTCTGGGTCAGTAATTCTACCCATTTGTTTTTGATAAAAGGTAATCTGAGAAATTATTTTGGATGTTTCCTGGGCCTTTACTTGAGCAGTCATTTTTTCAATACGCTTTAATCTTTCTTCTAAAGTAGTTTCTGACTGAGGATCAATCTTGGCGCCTGCCTCTTTAGCTCGATTTAATTCTTTCAATTGTTCAGGAATTTTTTGTAATCTCTCACTTAAACTATTAATTTTGCTTAAAATAGATTTATCATTTTCGCCAAAGTTTTTAGCTAAGTTTTCTGTACCTTTATTAAATTCTTCCACCCCTCTTTCTATTTGACTGGAAATATCACTACTCAGCTCTCCAATGTCTTGCTCAATTTCATCATGGACATTTAGAAGTTGATTATAGATAGAGTTCATTTTTTGAGAGGCGTCTTTTTCTGTTGAGCCAGGCATTTCTGTTGAAGGTGAAGAATCTCCAGCGACCTTATCAGAAACATCTTTTTTCTCTGCTTCGCCAGAGCCTTTTTCAGCATCATCAGATTTTTGAGTAGTACCAGAAGGAACAAAGACCCCACTGTCTGTTTCGGTAAAGCTTTCACCGCCAAAATTAGCTTTATTCTTGTTGCTGTGTTCATAAGAATCTTTTTCATTTTTAATAGGAGAATCAGGATCTTCTTCAATAATATCAAAAGAAACCAATTTTCTATAAAAATTATTGTTTACACCCCCGTGTTTTTTAGAAGTTCAGGCGTGGTCAGGGGAAAGATTCTTGGAGGCTTGAGATCAATGTTTTTTTGTTTTTGAATTTTTTTCTTCGGAAGACAGCTTGTCAAATTCGGCCAGTTCTTTTAAAATAGTATCAGCAGTTTTGCCCTCTGACTCGTTTGCAATGATTGTTCCCTGGGCTAGCCGGTGAGTAAAATCTTTCAAAACCTCAGGTTTCATTTCTCCAACATAAGAATTAAGATCTCTAGCATTAACACTTAGCTGTAAAGCAGCAATAAAATCTTTCAAATACCCTCCTTTAGCAGCTCTCTCAAAAGCAACTTTTAAAGTAGAGCCTAGATCTAAGTTTTTTCTTTCTTCTGGACGCGACATTAAAAATCCGATATCTTTTGCAAGAGCTTTTGCTTGATCAGCACTTTTAAGATCGTCCACGCCAGTCTCTCCTTTTTTAGCATCAAAATGGGAGCCTTTTGGAGCAAACTGAGGCAAAATTTTTCCTAAAGATTTTAATTCTCCTTCTAGTAAATCATTACCCCGAGCGCTTTTTACAAAAGAGCTTATAAAGCTAGTATCCTCTGTTATTTTAGTGCCAGTGGTTTGATAGTCTGCTTTTTTAGCAAGCAAGGCAAGAAGCTTTAATGCTTCGATTTTTTTAGAGCTACTTGTCAGAGGATTTTTAACAAGAGCCTCTAAATGCTGTCAATTTTTGTTGTCATAAAAACCTTTCAAATCCTTAGCGGTTTCTTCTTGAGCAGTTTCAGTTTTTTCGGCCATGATATTGCCTTGTTTAGCTAGGGTGGCAAAACGAGAGCTTTGAAGTTTTTGAGATAAAGATTGCCATGGCTTTGATTTTTGTAAGGTTGTTGTGCCAAGTTTGCCCACTGATTTTCCTGCGGTTTGAACCCCTTTTTTAGCAAAAGAAGTTATCATTGAGGTTGCCTTAGAAATTTGAGCAACGTTTAGATTTTGGGCAACTAAAAGTAGAGATTGAGACAAAATTATTAACAAAGCAGACACTCCAATAGTAGCCATTAAAATTTCTCCATCTTGAGGAGGGGTTAACATAATAGTATCGGCAACAGACATCATTATATTTAAAACAAAAAATGCAGCAATAGCAAGAACGGGGAGCTTAATTAAATTTGCTATAAAAAACTCAGATCATTTTTTATACAAAGGATAAGTATTGGGAGTTGAACCTAAAACAAAGGCAATAGGAGAAGTAATTACTAAAAATCACAATGAAACCATACGAATCAAAACAAAGATCAGTAATCCCATTAACTGTCCAACAAAAATCATCCCCAGAATGGCTGCCAAAACATTTGAGATAGTCTGAGGGAATCACATTTTATAAGAAGCACATCTAAAAATATTTCCAACTTTATGAATGACACAAGTATACATGCAAGAGAATCCTTCGCTGTTAAAGTTAGACATAAACAAATAAGTTAAATAATTAGATATGTCGATTAAAAGACCACAAATCACCAAAGAAAAATTTATTAATAAGGCTACCACCAAAACTTTTATTAGATACTGATAATTAACAAATTCTTTTTTGCCTAAGATAATATTAATAGCGATTCAAATCAAAAATAGTAAAACTAAAAGATTGGCATAATTTCTAGAAATTTCTCATATTTCAGAAACAAAAACATTGCCACTGGAATATTTTGTGAAATAAGAACCATCAAAAAAGCTACCTGGCTTTGGAGCAAGCAAACTCATAATGATAGATGCTTGTAGCATAACAATCCACTTAGTTAGCAAAACAAAAAGACCAGGAACAAGGGCCAACAAAGAGTCAGTTAAGCTTGCAGTAAGAAATCTAGTTCAAATAGAAAAAATAGGAGGCGACGCCACAAAACAATGCTCACACTTGCTTATATTTGATATGCCCTGGCTATCTTCCTCTATTATCATTAAGCCCAAAGATTCATCAAAAAGATCTTCTTCAGAGTCGACTGAAGACTGTGCGCGAGCTATTGGTACAAAAGACAAGTCATTAAAAGTAAAAAAGACTTTAGCCGAAGGAGTTAAAATCGAAAAAAACAAGATTAAGAAGGCTAGAAACGAGGTAATAATTTTTGTGGCTATTTTTTTAAACATTGCTTTTATTTAAATTTTTGGTATAAATATTTATCTTTTGATAAATGGATTTCTTGCGCCAATAACTTCAAAATGTAAGTGGCAACCAGTTGATCTTCCAGTGGTACCCATTTTGCCAATAACCTGACCTTGATTTACGTATTGACCATTAGCTACTGATAAAGAGCTTAAATGGGCGTATAAAGTGGCTGTGCCATTGTCATGCTGAATTTTTAGATATAGCCCGTAGCCGCCGTTATAGCCACTAGTTTTGGCTTCTATAACAATACCACTAGCACTAGCATAAATAGGTGTGCCGCAAGCATTAGCAATATCAACTGCCCTGTTGTCAATGCCATGAGCTTCTCCTCAGTTCCAACCTGTAGTTGGGTAAATAAAATAATTTGAATTAGAATTAGTGCTGTTGTCAACTTTAAAACCAGTAGTCGAGGTATTTGCTGTAGAGCTAGAAGCAATCTGAGTGTTTGAGGCAATCTGTCTTGCTCCAGGTAAAATTATTTTCTGACCTATCTTTAAAGAATTATCTTCCAAGTTGTTATATTCTCTTATTAGGCTTGCAGAAATTTTATACTTTAAAGCAAGATCACTTAGAGTGTCTCCCTTTTTTACCTCATAATAAATACCGGAAATAGGTAAAATCATTAATTCTTGTCCAGGAGTTAAAACAGTTTTTTGAAGGCTATTGGCCAATTTAATAGTGTCAACATTAATGCCAAATAAATTAGCTATTTTTCCTAAATTATCTCCACTTTTAACAGTGTAAGTGATAATTTGATTTTTTCCAATAGGATCTGCCAAAAAGCCATCAGAAGATTCCTCTTGAGAAACAGTTCTTAATAAAAAGGACTTATCTTCTATCAAGTATAAATTTAAAAAGTTGTCAGGCTTTGCTTCCAAACTGACATTTTGATAGTAGTCATCTTTAGCAATACTAGCATGGTTAAAAGAAGCCTTTTTGACCAGCGGAGCTTGCTTATTAAAATCAACCGCTTCGACAATAGTCCCAGTGCTAGCTAAAAGCTTGTCATGGTCAAAAACAGAAACACCGCCTAAAACCAACGAAGCAGCTAAAGCTAAAATAAAAAAACCAACCAAGCCAATACTTTTGGGATTGTAGTTTTTATAGTCAAGTATCTTTTTTGAGGTTACTGTTACCACTGCTGCACAACCTGTTCTTCTGATAAAAAAACATAGAAAAAGGCCAACAGGCTTCGATACTTTTTGCGCATTTTTGGAAAATGTGATAAACTTTTTACAAAACAAGGTATACCAATAGTAAAACATAATATAATTTATTATTTAGTATATTATACACTATTTTATTAAAAATTTCAAAGGGTATCATGAAAATCAAAGCTAATAAAAAACTAGGTCAAAATTTCTTAAAAAACAAAAGTATTGTTAAAAAAATTGTTGATAGCGCTAATATTTTAGAAAACGAATTAATTTTGGAAATTGGTCCTGGCACAGGAGCACTAACAAAGGAATTATTAAATTGCCAGGCTAGAGTTGTGGCTGTTGAAAAGGACGAGAGCTTTAAAAAACTTCTAGAAGAAGAATTTAAGCAAGCATCATTTAATTTAGTCATCTCTGACATCAGAGAATATTATAGTATTTTTTTGAAAAACAATCAAGAGGGCTTTAAGATTATAGCTAACATACCCTATTACCTGTCCTCTTTTTTAATAAGGATGATTTTTGAAGAAAAGCAGAAACCAGAGGAAATTATTTTAATGGTTCAAAAAGAATGAGCCGAAAGAATAACTCAAAAAAATCAAAAGAATAATAAGCTGGCTATGTTTGCCAAACTCTTTTTTGACACCAAATATCTTTTCTTGGTAAAAAAAGAAAACTTCCAACCTGCGCCAAAAGTTGATTCAGCGGTTATAAAGCTAACAAGAAAAAAAGATATTGATTTTTCCGAAGAGTTTATCAGAGATTTTGAAGAAATAGTTAATGCGAGCTTTAGGCAACCAAGAAAAATTCTTTTATCCAATCTAAAGAATTATTATAACCAAGATCTAAACTATCTTAAGATTTTTAAACTTTTAAAACTAAAAGAAAAAATACGGCCAGAAGAAGTTGAGTTCGAAACCTACTTAAAACTAATGGAGCAATTAAAAAACCCAGCAAGTTAAACTTGCTGGGTAAAATTATTTTTTCATATCTTTTAAGGATAAAGATGTTTTTCCTCCTTCAATCCTTTTTATTTTTAATTGCAGCTTGTCACCCATTTTTACAATGTCAGTAACTTTGTCTATTCTTTTGTGATCTAATTCTGAAATATGCAATAAGCCGCTATGCCTTCCGTCAAATTCAACAATAGCACCAAAATCTTTTATATCAACAACAGTCCCTTCTATAACATCTCCTATTTCATATTCTTTAATAATATTTTCTATTATCTTTTTTGCTTTTTCAACCATTTCTAGATCTACTCCTGTGATAAATACGCTATCTTCGTCAATATCAATAGCCACTCCAGTCTCATCAATTATTTTGTTTATCGTTTTGCCACCGCTTCCTATTATTTCCCCTACTTTTTCAGGATTAACTTTAAAAGTAATTATTTTTGGAGCATACTTTGAAACAGTTTCTCGAGGAGATTGTATTGACTGCTTAATTTTTTCTAAAATAAATAATCTAGCTTCTTTTGCTTTTACCAAAGCTTTATCAAGTAAGACAGCGTCAATACCACTTACTTTTACATCTAGTTGTAAAGCATTTACTCCAGCTTCTGTTCCAGAGACTTTGAAATCCATATCGCCATAGTGATCTTCTGGACCTTGAATATCAGTCAATATTTTATAATTCTGATCATTGGTTTCATCAATGATAACTCCCATGGCAATACCAGCCACAGGCCTTTTAATAGGCACGCCAGCAGCCATTAAGGCCAAACAAGAAGAACAAGTCGAAGCCATAGAGCTAGAGCCATTAGAAGCCAAAACTTCAGAAACAACTCTAATAGTATAAGGAAAAACATCTTTACCAGGGACTACTGGTAGAAGACCTTTCTCTGCCAAAGCGCCATGTCCGATTTCTCTTCTTCCAGGACCTCTTGATCTACCAAGTTCTCCTACAGATCATTTAGGAAAGTTATAATGATGAATATATCTTTTTTCACCAGTAAATTCCATGCCTTGAGTTAGCAAGGTGTCTGTTGGCGCTCCTAAAGTAACCACTGATAATGTTTGCGTTTGACCTCTAACAAATAAAGCACTGCCATGTGTTCTTGGTAAGATATCAATCAAAATATCAAGGTTTCTTATTTCATCCAATTTTCTGCCATCAGGCCTCCGGTCATTATTTAAAACTTCTTCATGTAAAAGTTCATTTTCTATTTCTTCCATGATTAAGCCAAAAGTAGAAAATTTATCTTTTAATTCTTCGTTGCTTTCATGCTCTTCAAAAAAAGATTTTATTTTTTCTTGCTTTTGTTCGTTCTTTTCTTGCTTTGAAAGATCGCCATTTAAAAATATTTTTCTCAAAGCTTCTTTTAAAGAAGTTTTAACCAAATCTTTAAAATCTTTATCGATTTCAATGAAAGTTAAGGCTGCTTTTTCTTTGCCAATTTGAGCTTGAAGTTGTTGCAAAAAGTCACAAAGCTTATTAATGATTTCTTGCCCTGTTTGAAAAGCTTGTTTAATTAAAGCTTCGTCAGTTTCTTCACCTTGAAACTCAATCATGTTGATTTTATTTTTGATACCAGCTAGCACCATTTCAAAATCTAAATTTTCATCACGCTTTTCAAGCCCAGGGTTTATCACTAAAGAGCCATTTTTATAACCTATTCTAACACCAGCAATCGGTCCGCTTCAAGGAATATCAGAAAGAAGTAAAGCAGCCGAAGCTCCAATCATGCCGACAATATCAGGAGAATTTTCCTCATCCACTGACAAACAAGTAGCACTTACTTGAATTTCTCTTCTTAATAATGGATCAAACAATGGTCTAATAGTTCGATCAATCATTCTGCTGGTTAAAGTAGCTATGTCAGTTGGTCTTGATTCTCTGCGTAAAAATCTGCTACCGTAAATTTTTCCAGTAGCATAATATTTTTCTTCATAATCAACTGACAAAGGAGTAGAGTCATAATCCACTTTGTCTTGCTTGCCCATCACAGTGGTTACCAAAATGGTTGTTTCTCCCATTTGAGCAATTAAAGAGCAGTTTGTCTGATTAGCAATATCAGACATTTTAATAGTTAATGTTTTACCATTAACTTCTGTTGAAAATTCTTTTATTTTCATGTTTTAAAATTTACGAAGGATAACCATATTTCTTTTAAAAATTAAACCTAACAGTTAAAAGAAATATGATTAGTAATCCTCCGGATTTATTAATATGTTTATACCAAAAAAGAACTTAAAAAGTTCTTTTTAGATAATTAAGCTTTAATTTTCTTTATTAAAGCATTATAGCGTTTTTTGGACTTTTTTTCTAAATAGTTTAGCAATTTTCTGCGTTTAGCTACTATTTCTAACAAGCCTCTTTTGGCATCAACATCCTTAGGATGTTTCTTAAGATGCCCAGCTAAGCTGTCAATGTTGTTTTGTAACAAAGAAATTTGTACTTCTGGAGAGCCAGTGTCTTTATCATGAACGCGTACTTTACTTATTGTCTTTGTTTTTGATTCTGTTTTAACCATATTTAAACAAGATTAAAGTTTCTTTTAACTAAATTAATACTATCATATTTTTTCTAAAAGCGCAAGTATTAAGGGTAAATCCTAGAATAATCAACCAATTAGTCTATTTTCATTGCTTTAGCTGTCTGCTTAAATCACGCTTTTTTAACGACTCTCTTTTGTCGTATTTTTTCTTCCCTTTTCCTAGCCCTAGCAAAATTTTTACTTTGTTATTGCTGAAATAAGCTTTCAAAGGCACTAAAGTCATGTTTTTTTCCTTTATCTCAGAAGCAAGCTTTAAAAGCTGTTTTTTTGAAAGGAGTAGTTTTCTTGATCTCTTTTCGTCATAATCATCTTTTTGGTTCTTTGGCTGATAGCAAGCAATAGAACTATTTATTAAAAAAAGCTCACCCTTGTGAAAAGCTGCATAAGTGCCATTTAAAGTTAGGCGATTGTTTCTGACAGCCTTTACTTCATGGCCTTTTAAAACAATGCCTGCTTCAATAGTGTCTTTTATTTCATAATCAAAATAAGCTTTTTTGTTTGACGCACAAAATTTTTCCATTTCAGATTTTTATATTTTTTCAAAAAGATTGGCAGATTTTTTTAAAGAAAAGCTCTGGCCTTTTGTCAAAGGAATAGCTTCTAAAGTTTTTAAGTCTAGCTTTAGAAGCTTAAAAACTTTTTGGCAAGTTTCTGGCATGATAGGTTTTAAAAGCATCGTAGCGTAAATAATTCCTCAAAGGCAGTCGCTAATAATTTGTTCAAACTTTGCATCATCAGTTTCAAGACAAGATCATGGTTTTTCATCACTAATATATTTATTAGTTAGCGCCACCACCTCAAAGGCATTAGCAAGAGCATCATTTATTTTAACAACTTTAAAATTGTTGGTGTAGTCTTCAACTATTTTTGCTACTACTAATTGCTTAGAAAAAGACGACAATGTTATTGGTTTTTGATATTTTTCAGCCAAGGAAAAAACTCTTGAAATAAGATTGCCAAAGCTAGAACAAAGCTCGCTATTGTGTCTTTGAACTAAATTTTGTTCTTCAAAATTGCCATCATCTCCACTAGGTATTTCTTTCATCAGATAATAGCGTAAAGAATCAAGAGGGTATTTTTTAATTAAATCATTCGGGTCTATTACATTGCCTAAAGATTTAGACATTTTTTGATTGTTGAGGTTTACATAGCCATGGCAAAACAAATTAGTTGGTAGCTTTAATCCTGCGGACATCAAAAAAGCTGGTCAAAAAACAGCATGAAATCTTAGAATTCCTTTTCCAAGAAAATGCCATCTTTCGTCACTTTCATTTCATCATTTTTTAAAAAGAGCGTCATCTTCTTTGCCAAAATTAAGAACATTGATATAGTTTGACAAGGCATCAATTCAAACCCACAAAACCTGATTTTCATCGTCAGGTATTTCAATGCCCAGCCCTTCACTTCTCTTTTTTGGTCTAGTGACGCTAAGGTCAAAAACATCCCCTTTTAAAAAACCCAAAACCTCATTCTTTCTTTTTTCAGGCAAAAGGTGCCATTCGTTTGATTGTATTTTTTCAAGCAAGGCTTTTTTGTAATTACCTAGCTTAAAAAAGTAGTTTTGCTCTGTCACTAGCTCAGGTTTGGTTTTGTGTTCCGGGCACAAACCATCAACGAGCTCTTCTTCTTGATAAAAAGATTCACAACCAACACAGTAAAGACCTTGATAATTTCTTTTTTCAAAATCTTTTTTATTCATCAGACCTCAGAATTTTTTAGCTCCCAGGTGATGCCTTTTTTCTGTGGTTTTAATAAAATCATCAAAGCCAATATTTAAATCTTTAGAGAGTTTAAGAAAGTTATTTGATTTTTCGTCAATTCAACTTTTCAAATCAACTCCTTTGGCCTTTGCTGCTAGGATATTTTTTAAACTGTTTTCATCTGTGCCAGCAGTAAAATAAACTTCATGGCCAATAAGCTGATTAAACCTAGCAAAGCAGTCGCCTTGAATAAACTCAAAAACATGACCTAGATGAGGGTCAGCATTAATATAAGGTAAGGCACAAGTAATAAAAATTTTCTTTGACATAATAGATGGATAAATTATTAATTTAGTAGCTGTTCATTTTCACAAAGTTCATCGTCATTTTGACAAATTTTCTGTGTTTTTAAATCTTTAAAGAATTCTACGATAATAGTAGATAATGGCACCGCCACAAAAATACCCAAGATTCCTCCAAAACGACCAAATAAAGCAACAAAGAATAGAGTTATAATAGGATCTATTTTCAAGAATTTGCTTCTAACAAACGGCGCGATCATATTTTGGACATATTGCAAGCCAAGGCAAACACACAAAAGTAAAAAGACATGAGACATGCCATGAGGTAAATTCATGAGCAGGATAATAATAGTTGAAAAAGCTGCTCCAATAAAAGGAATAAAGTCAAAAACACCTAAAAGCACTGCCAAAAGAAGCGGATATTCAATACCTAAAACATAAAAAACAATAATAGCCATGCTAGTGAGAAAAGCACTTAAAGCCATTTGGCTATAAAGCCAATAGACCATTTTATTCTCAGATTTTTTTCATAAGCTCAAAAAATATTTTTTGTATCTCTTTGGCAGAAACATTTCTAAAATATTTTTAAATCAATTTTTCTCTAAAGATAGGTAAAAAGAAATCAAAATAATCAACAGAAAATTTGTTACTCCGCCAAACAAAACCACGACATTTTTAAAAACTCCTTCTAGTGAATAGCTGTTAGACAAAAATGATTCAATGATATTTTGGCTCTGGGTTAAAGGAGAAAGCAGTTTGTAAAAAGAAGTGCCTACTTCCAAATTTAATATTTTTGGCAAATCATTTATCAAAGTAGCTATATTTTGTAAAAAAGGAGGCAGAACAATATAAAGAACAGTGGCGATGGCAAACAAAACTCCTAAATAAGCAACCGTAGTAGATACTATTCTAGGTACCCTTTTTTTCTCCCAAAAGTTTATCAACCTCTCTAAGGCAGTCGAGAGAAGCAAAGCTGCCAAAAAGATTAAGAGTATTTGCCTAAAATAAAACAAGCCAACAATTACCCCGGCCAGGACAAAGAATCTAAGCAAGCTCCCTCAAGATAAGTTTAGTTCATTATTCATAGTTGGTTATAATTTATTAATAATTTTAATTAAGGATTTTTCATCTAAAGATGGTGATAAAACTCCCATCTTAAAATTGGTAGGAATAAACAAATCTTGACTAATCTTTAAAATATCTTTGCTGGTTACCTTCATTATTTTTTCTATTTGTTTTTTTGGAGAAACAAATTTTCTTGGATAAGCCACTCAATTTTCTATAGGTGTTTTTATTTTATAAGGATTGTCTAAGGACATCAAAATCATACTTACATAACGATTTTTTACTTTTTCTAGTTCTGCTTCCAAAACAGGCTCTTCTTTTAATCGCTTCAGTTCCTTTATGATCTCTTCCATAATCAATAGAGACCGGTCATTATTGATCCCACCGTAAATACCAAAAATACCTCGATCATACATGGCATCTATAGAGCTATAGATATAGTAGGCTCCGCCAAGCTTCTCTCTAACATTTAAATAGAGTCGACTGTTAAATCCGCTGGAAAGCAAGGCATTGATAATCATTAAAGTGTAGTTTTTTGGATCGCTAATCGGATAGCTATGACAGCCCAAAACAAAATTATTTTCCTTTACTTCCCTTTTGTGTCAGTTGACTTTAAACTTTCCTTGTTTAATGTCTGCCTTTGGATAGGCTATTTTTTTAGTAGCTATTTTCTTCTCAAAATAATGATGAACTAAATTTCTTGCTTGAGTTTTATTAAAATTGCCACTGACTATCAAGAAAGCATTTTTCGGATGATAGTATTTCTTGTAATAATCCACCATAGTTTGACGAGACATTTTTTGAATGTTTTTTTCTAATCCAGCAATGTTTCAGCCAGCAGGTTGATTTCCGTATAGAGCAGCTAAAAATAATTCTTCCACTTTAGCTCTCGGCATGTCTTCATACATTCTTATTTCCTCGATAATAACGCCTTTTTCTTTTTCAAACTCTTGTTCTGGAAAAATAGAATTAGTAAATTGCTCGCTCAAAAATTCCAAAGCAATGTCTAAATGTTCAAAGCCAATGTGAGTGTAATAGCTAGTAAAATCATAGCCCGTAGAAGCATTGGTAATGCCTCCGAAGTTTTCAATGTTTTTTGTTAGATCGAGATGAGTGGGTTTGTTTTTGGTGCCTTTAAAATTCATATGCTCTAGAAAATGAGAGATGCCATTTATGGACTTTGTTTCATATTGGCTCCCTACTCTTATGGTTAGCTTTGCATCAACTGAAAAAACATTTTTTATAGGAACAAAGACAACCGTTAAGCCATTTTTTAAATCATATTTTTCATATTCAATAATGTCCGGGATTTTATTTAGATGGTCATTTAGCATAAATCTTTACTTAGGATATTTTTTAAATCATCAAGAGCAATTCTTTCTTGAGACATGTCGTCTCTTTTTCTTAGAGTAACAGAATTGTTTTCCAGAGTTTCAAAATCAACAGTCACACAATAAGGCGTGCCAATTTCATCTTGCCTGCGATATCTTTTTCCAATGGAGCCTGTTTCGTCATATTGAGTTGAAAAACAAGGCCGCATCATCTGATAGATTTCATGAGCCTTACTTGTTAGTTCAGGTTTGTTTTTCATTAAAGGCAACACCGCTATTTTTATAGGCGACAATTTTGTATTTAAAGCTAGCATAGTTTCACCATGTTCGCTGTCATTTTTTCTTCCTTGTTCAAACTCGCAAAAGGAGTCAATTAAAAAGGCCAATAAAGAGCGATCACAACCAGCAGAAGTCTCAATAACATGAGGTATAAAGCTTTCCTTTGTTTCAAGGTTTTTATAGCTTAAATCAACTCCGCTGTGCTTGCTGTGGTTAGCAAGATCCCAGTCTCCCCTATAATGAATGCCTTCTATTTCGCATCAACCAAAAGGAAAATGATATTCAATGTCAACCGCTTTCTTAGCATAATGAGCTAGCTCTTCTTTTTGCTGTTCTTTAAATCTTAAATTTTCTTTTTTTAAACCAAGCTTTAGGTAAAAATCTAAACGAGCCTTTTTTCAGAAATCAAATCATTTTTCAGTGTCAGCTTCTTTTACAAAAAATTGCATTTCCATCTGTTCGAATTCTCGAGTTCTATAAACAAAAGGACCAGGAGTAATTTCATTTCGAAAGGCTTTACCAATTTGACAAAGACCAAAAGGAATTTTTAACCGACAAGCATTTTTAGCTCATAAAAAGTTCATATAAATGCCTTGGCAAGTCTCTCCTCTTAAATAAACAGTATTTTTGCTATCTTCTACTGCACCAACAAAAGTCTTCATCATAATATTGAACTTTTTAGGAGCCATTAATTCTCCTTGGCATTCAGGGCAGATATTTTTATTTTCCAAAGAATCTTCTTTAAATCTTTTGTGACACTTTTTACATTCTGAAAGCTCGTCAGCAAAACCAGCAGACAAATGTCCCGAAGCTTCTCATATTTTAGGAGACATTAATATTGCTGAGTCAAGACCAACAATATTTTCATGATTTCTAGTCATGTCGTTTCACCAAAGACTTTTTAGATTATTTTTTATTTCCACGCCATAAGGCCCATAGTCATAAGAGCTAGCAAAGCCACCATAGGGCTCAGAAGAAAGATTGATAAAGCCAGAGTCTTTTAAAAATGAAGTTATTTTTTCCATTTTGTTTTGTTGTTTTTTCATATAAAAAGTTTAAACAAATTTATTCTTTCACATTTGTTAAATTTCAATTAGCAGCAATATCTTTTATTTCATTTAATCTAAGTTCGCGGTAGCTCTTAGAAATCCTATTTTGAGTAAAGGAATCCATGGCTTCCACTCGGATATTTTTTATTAAGTCAACATTTTGACCTATCTCAGATATTGTTGGTGCAACTTCAATCTGAAAAACTATTTCAAATGGCCTAGTAATAACACCAGAGTTTGCGGGGAGATTGTTTAGTTTCCAAGATAATTTTTTGGTGTAAGCATCAAAAGAAATATCAGGGTTGCTATAGCTAGCGGTAAATTTGTTGGTATAATTTACATAGTGTGGCAGCTCGGCACTTACCACAATATTATTTACATCATTGGCAAAGTTTTTTACTCTTCAATGCATAGTAAAACAGGTTTTTTCATTGGCTCTTACTGGCAAAGAACCACAATTACTGATAGTTGTTCGATTATCTTTAAAGTACCCCTCTGTTTCTAAAGCTAGATCAGCATTTAATCTTACATTAGCACTGCCGCTAGTCATCACTCTAGATCCAGGACTTAATTCTGGCGGAGGAGTTAAACTTTCTAAGGAAGCGTTAACTCTTAATAAAAAATTTTTATCATCAAGAGTTCTAATATTAAACTTATCAAGTAGGCCAACAGTAAAGCTAACTTCGCCCTGCTCTCCAGGATTTAAAGTTGCTAGCTGAGGTATTTGAGTTTCACTTCAAGTTATGGTTTTGTTGCCAAAAGTAAAGTAACCTCTATTAGGTAGTAGTTTTTTATAATCAAAATAATCTCCTTCAAAAACAACTTTCAAAACGAGATTGTTTAAAGGAACATTGTAGTTGTTTTTGTAGGCGACTTTAACTTCTACATTTTCTCCTACGCTGGCATTGTGAGTGGACTGACCGTTAACAAAAGCTGCTAAATGCAAAGGATTGCTAACTAAGGAAACAACAGAATCTACTTTTTTGATTAAAAGAAATTGGTCATCTTCTTTTGGTATGCCTAAAAGAATTTCAAATTTCTTATTCTCTCCACCCTGGCTTTTCATTGAACCAGTTAAACCTATTTTTCCTTGTTGAAAACCATCAACAACACCCAAATCAAAGAGGTTGTCTTTTCGGATAGATTCTGAGTCACTAGTATTAAAAACATACTCAATGGGATAGATTATTTTTATGGCTAAATTGTCAAAAGAGATATCTTTTTGGTTTGTTCAAAAAACAGTAGTATCAAATTTTGTTTCTGGTAAAACTTGGTTAGGGTTGTTGATATTTAAACTTAAAACAGACCCATTAATCAAAACTTCCAGAGTCTGTGTTTTTTCAAACATAGAGGAAAAACCTTGTGGCTTATATCTAAAATTTGCTTCAAGGCGATGCTTGGTATTTTCTTGACCAAAAAACATGAGATCTATTTCTGTTTCAAATTTTTCTTTTGCCAAAATTTCTTCTACCAAAATAACAGGAGAGCTTTCATTGTCTTTGTAGAAAACTCCTTCAGGAAGGTCAATTTTTATTTGAGCTTCATTTAAGGTAAGTCGAGTGTTATTTTCTAAAACGAATTTTATGGTTTTTGTTTCTCCAGCCAAAGCTTGCTTAGGGCTTTGAATATAAAATTCAACACTGCCAGGAGTTATGAGCTGTCACAAAAAGTAGCCACCCACAATAAGAGCCACTGTTGTTATCATGCCCAAAACAAATAATTTTTTTTGATTCCTCATGTTATTTTTTTAATAATATTTTTTTATATAGTTTAAATAATTTTCTAGTACCACCATAGTTTTTTTGTAAACATCAGGGGCTATAGTTCTGTGTTTTGTTAAAACATTTAAGGAGGTGTTTTCAAAGAAAAACAAATCCAAAATTGTTAAAATGTCTTTATCAAAAACAACATCGCTTCTTAAGGAGCAGTCATGACACAAAAAACCTCCTTTCAAAAAAGCCAAGCCTATCTTTTTGCCTTGATTAATTTTTTTATGGCATTGAGCACAATTTTTTGTGTTTAAAGCAAGACCCAAGGTATCAATTAGCTGGCAAATAAAATAAAGATTAACCATTCTTCAATCTTTTTTTTCTAAGAAAGAAAGAGATTTTTTTAAAAGCTTCCATAGTTTATGATCAGGTTGTTTTTCTAAAGTAAAGCAGTCAATTAAAAAACATCATCTTTCGTAAATTTTTAATTTTTCATAATCTCGTCTAATTTTAACAAAGCTTTTTTTTGCTAGAGCTGTTATCAACAAACCCTTCTCTCCTGTTGGTGTAAAAATAAAATTTACTAAAGAAGGAGGTTCGAGCTGCCCAGTTAATTTTGATAAAGATTTTTTTACTGATTTCGCTAATAACCTTATTTTACCATATTTTTTTGTAAAAAAACAATATTCTCTATCAAGCTCGCTAATATTTTTTTTAAACAAAACAAAGCCAATAGTTTTTAACATAATATAGCATTTTATTTTAATATTATAACATAAATATTAAAAAAACAAAAGGCTTTTAAAGAAATTCGAAAAGTTGCTAAAAAATCGAAAAAGAACCAATTCTTTTTAAAAGCATTTTTAGCCCAAATTGATTTAAGCTAGTGTTTATAAGCCTTTTTGACGGTAGATGTTTTTCGGGTTTAGATGCATAAATACAGGCTTTTTTTGCCCTAATGGTCAAAAAAGCTAGCGTTTAAGGGCTTAAATAGACATTTGTTTTACCTTAAAAGGTCTTGACAAAAGACTATAATATGGTAAAATATAGATATAACACTCAGCAATGAGTGTTTAAATGTTTTATGATAAAAGGCGGAGGTTTAATTGCTAAATTAAACCTTATGTCTAGGAAAATCAGACCACTACTTACTAATAAAGCTTTATTAGTTGTAGCGTGTACGGGTTTATTATTAAACCTTGGTCAACCTGGACACTTGTCTTTCAACGAGGCGTCTTCTGTTATGGTGCCATTTCAAAATGGTTATTCATACAACACCTTGTTCCTCAAGCCATTAAAAAACGAAATTAAGAATGTTACTCCAGTAAAATTTACGGTAACGGTCACTGCCTATTCGTCAACTGTTTGTCAAACAAACGAAAATCCGTTTGAGACAGCATCTGGCCAAAGGGTTAGAGACGGTATTATTGCCGCCAACTTTTTACCTTTCGGAACAAAAGTTAAGCTACCAGAAATATATGGAGACAAAGTTTTTGAGGTGCAAGATAGAATGAACAGGCGTTTTAGTGAAAGAGCAGATATTTGATTTGAAGATACAACTGAGGCTATTAATTTTGGTATTAAAAACACTACTATCGAAATATTATAGCCCAACAAAACAAAAAAGAACCAGCTTAAAGCTGGTTCTTTTTTGTTTTAAGTGCCCGAGGAGGGACTCGAACCCACACTGGATAATTCCAAAAGGATTTTAAGTCCTTCGCGTCTACCAGTTCCGCCACCCGGGCATTAGTAAGATTATAGCAAATTTTTTTAAAAAATCAAGGAGATGATGCTTTTAACTTTTTTCACGAGACATTTTTTTTCAAGAGCAGTTAGCAATTTTAAAAGAAGCTAAGCATAATATTGCATAGGTTGCTAAGGAAGAAAAGGAGGCAGCTATTATACCAAACTTAGGTATATAGACTATGTTTAGTAATAGATTAAATATAAAACCCCCTAGTCATAGCAATATCAGATAAATAGGCAAGCCAATAGAAGCAAAATATTGATTAGCAATTATATTTAAAGATCAAAAAATCAGCGCTACTAATAAAATAATAAAGGGAGTCACAGCCGGTAAAAATTCAAGACCAAAGAGCAGGACGATTAAAGGCTTGGCTAAAGCAATGGTTATTAAAATGGAAGGAACTATTAAAAAAAGAGATATTTTTGAGCCTCATAGAAGCACTTGGTAGCTCTTTTCTTTTGAAAAGGCCATTTTGGGAAACAGCACTAGCGCCAAACTTGCAGTAATCAAGTTTATGCCATCAAAAAAGTTTGTTGCCACAGAATACAGTCCCACATCTTTTAGTCCTCCAAAAATATTGATAAGATATAAATCAGATCTTAAAATTAAAAAGCACAAAACAGCCACCAAATATGACTTTAAACCAAAGCTAAAATTTTTGAGAAAAAGCCTTTTGTCAAAAGAAATTTTAAAACCATATTTCTTTATTAAGACGGAAAGGTACCATAAAGGCAATATGCTGAAAAAAATAACGAAAACAAGCATTGTTTTTAGTAGGTCAAATTTTAAAATATAAATGGAAGCTCAGGTGGCAATCAAAACCAAAACCTTTGATAGAACCAGCGGGAAGCAAAATTGTCTGAAGTTTTGTTGGCCAACAAAAATACTTTGCAAAAGTTTTTCTAGAAAAACCAAAGGAATAATAAAAAGCGCTATTAAAAAATAAGTATAATCTAGGCTTCCCAATATTCCAGGGCTGGCAAGGCAAAGAATTAAAAAAAGAAAGATAGTCAACAAAGACATAGCCAGCGATTGTAAAAAAGTATTAAAAAATATTTGCTTATCAAGGTCTTCTTTTTTTGCAAGGTAATAAATATTGGCATTGTCTAGGCCAAAATTACCAAAACTAAAAGCCAAGCTGGAAATTAACAAAATCATTGTAAAAATACCGCTTCCCTCTGCGCCAAACTTTCTAGCAATAGAGACCAACACTAGCATTATAGTTAAAGCAGTTATTGATTTTGACAAGAAAACCAAAGCTATGTTGAAGCCAGTATTAAATTTTAAGGGTAAAGTTTTTAATAGAGAAAAAATCATAAAAATATTTAGTTTAGTAGATTTTACCAAATTAAACATTTTTTAGCAATCTAAAAAAGACCTTAAGGTCTTTTTTAAGTGGTCGGGGCGCCCGGACTCGAACCGGGAGTCTCATGCTCCCAAAGCATGCATGTTAGCCTTTACACCACGCCCCGAATAATTACTTTTATATATTAGCAAATCTTAACTTAAAAATCAAGACAATTTTAAAATAAACGTCCGGAAAGCAGATTCTGCTTTCCGGACAAAATACAATTATTTTTTAGCTTTTCTCAATCTCAATAGAGTCTTGAGAAGTTTTCTAGAAGCACTAGCGGGCATTTCAAAAGAGCCTGTCTGTGTTTCAAAAAAAGTACTCCCAGTTTCTAAAGAAAGAGAGAGTTTTTTCTCTAATGTTTCTATTGGTAGGATAAATTTTAATTTTGGCCTGTGAACAATACTCTCAGGCCTTTTTACTACATAAGAGATTAAGGCTTGCTGCTCGTTTAGCTGTATAACTGCGGGAAACGAACAATCAGTGCCCGACCAAATCCTGGTTTTAATACTAAGGATTGGATTAGGTAGGTCACAACTTGTTGCTAAAAGATTAAAACTTTTCGAACTCATTTTTTACCTCTTTCTTTTGGATATTGATTTTTCAAAATACCACCACTACCTTATCACATTAATATAGACCTGTCAATGCTAAGTATTTATTACCCACCTCATGATGTCTAAATAAAACTTTTCAAAGCTATCTAAAAGTATTTTTTGATTTTCTTTAGACATTTTTTGTAAAACAAAGTCCCCTGCTTTAAACTTATATTTTGATTCAGTTATATCAACTGGCCTTATGCCAATACGATATCTTCAAAAGAACTGACTTTTTATATGTTGGATAACAGATTCAATGCCTTTGTGTCCAGCTGAAGATTGGCTAAAACCAAGCTTTGACTTACCAATAAGCATATCAGCTTCATCATGAACTACTAAAAGTTGCTTTAAATCAATTTTATAGTAGTTGATGGTTTTAATAACTGATAAACCAGAGTTATTCATAAATGTTTTTGGTAAAACAAAAATAACATCTTTGTTGCCTATTTTAAGATCTAATGTTTTTGCTGATAATTTTTTGTCTTCTTTTCATTTTGAACCTAGCTCTATTTTATTATCTTTTTCTAGTTTTTCCTTTAATCATTCCAAAAAAACCTTCCCTACATTGTGGGGGGTCTGGTCATATTTTGATCCAGGATTGTTTAAGGCCACAATCATTTTTTTGTCATTTTTTTCTTGCATGAGTTAGTTTATAAAATTATGAATATGTTTTTGAATAGCTTGATAATTTTCTAAGCCTAAAATAGGTTTTAAATAATAGCCATATATTTCAGAGCTTTCAGACATCAGTAAGGGATCAGGGCTAGAAAAGCTAATAGAGGTAAAGGAAATATTTTCTAAGGTTAAATTTTTTGCTAAAGGCAGAAAGGTTAAAGCATCAGAAAGATTAAAATCCGTGTAAAGATAACCCTTTCAGCTATGGTATATTTTGTTTATTAAAGAAGGGTCAGAAAAAGCATTCATTTGCTTTAGTTTTTGAAAAACCGACATAAGCAAGTCATGCTGATGGTTGATTCTATAAAAATCTCCTGTGGGCGCATGCCGAGAGCGTATAAACTTTGCTGCCCTTTCGCCATCTAAAAAGTTTCAACCTGACTTTAGAGTAAACATTTCATCAAAATTGTCTGGATTGGTTAGAATAGGATCATATAAAGTTTCTTCTAAATAAATGTTGACTCCTCCGATAGCGTCAATAAAGTATTTAAAACCATCAAGGTCAACAACAGCTATATTATCAATTTTTAAATTTGTAATTTCTTCCATCTTTTCCTTTATAGTCGTTGTTTTTTCAACTTTGCCCCTTCTGTTTTCAACAGCCAACAAGCTATTTATTTTTATGAAGTAGTCAATTCCAGGCATTTTTACTAGCAAATCTCTAGGAATAGACACTACTCTGACAGCTTGTTGCTGTAAGTTTATATTAACCAGCATAATGGCATCAGTCAATAAAGATGTTTCATTTGGCAAATCTGCTGTTCCTAAAATTAAAATATTTTTTTCCAAAGAGTCATGAGTTGTTTTTTTTGAAAAGCTTGTTTTTCAAAACTCAACTTCCTTTACTTGTTTGATAAGAAAAATAACCAAAATAACAATGGCAAAGGCTATAAAAATAATTAAAATATTTTCTCATAAATTTTTTTGTTTCATTATTATTTGTTAGGGCTGTAAGACATCTTCAGTCTGGCCATTAATAGAAATAATGATATTTTCGAAATCTCCTAAGGAGTTTAATGTTTCCTCAAGCTGGCTCATAATACTAATTACCATACATGAGCCTCCTATGCCCTCCTGAAGTTTTTCATTAAAATCTACTTTTAAAATATTGTTGTCAACAAAAATGCTATTAATCTGAGTTCCTTCAGGAATATTATTTATGGCAGTTTTTTCTTCATTTTCAAGAGGTCCTTTTATGAGATCATTAATAGCATTGTTTAAAATATCAACTGTATAGTCGGAAATTCTTTTAGCAGCTAAAACCTGACTGCAATCTCCACTGTGAGCGCCTTCTTTGTCAGCAAAAAATATCGTGTATTCTTTTTGGACTATTTCTGGCTCAATTACTTTAACTCCAACAGAAGTTTTATCTATCACAGAACCATCTTTTGCAGAAATTTGAAAGCCAGAAACAGTTAATTCAGAGGCATAAGGAAACAAGCTTAAATCAATGTTAGTTTCAAAATCACCAAAATGACCAATCTCAGCTGCGTCAGCAGTTAAAACTTTCTTAATTAAAACTTGTTTGGTTCTAGGATTAACTACTTCTATAATAACAGTGTTTTCAAAAGTTTTTGCTATGCCAGAAACTAGAAAAGATTGACCAACCTCTTCATTGTTTTTTGGATAAAGGATTACAATATTTGGAGCAGAGATTATCTTTATTTGATCTGCAAAATACACATCGTCTTCTAAATGAAAATCAATTTTAACTTCAAAGCCTTTGTTGATATCTCCCAAAAAAGTAGGAGTGTTTTTTGCATCAACTATTTTGGTATGATGAGTTAAAAATAAATTAATCTCTTTTTCTTCTGTTTTTACCAATAAAGTTCTTTCATTAGTGTCAACTTCTAAAACAATGCCTCTTTGGGCTTTTTCTGGTGATTGACCAAATAAAATCACAAAAACCACCACCACGACAGCAAACAAAATAAAAAGAAGAAATTTTTTCATAGCAAAAGAATTTAATTTTTAGTTATCTATATTATAGCAGATAAAGTTCTTGATTTCAAATATAAAATATGATAACATAATAGAGTCAACTACTCCCTGTAGCTCAACGGATAGAGTAGCGGCCTTCTAAGCCGTTGATGTAGGTTCGATTCCTACCAGGGAGACAAAAAAACACCCACCTTTTTGGTGGGTGTTTTGGCTGTTAAATTTCTAAAACAATGGGGATAATCATTGGTCGACGCTCTGTTTTTTGGAACAAGAAAGCGCCAATTTCATCTCTTAAAATATTTCGTAGATAAGCTTCATTTACATTATCTAAAGCCGTCTTGGAAATAGAACGCCCAATGATTTGCTTTACTTTTTCTTTGGTTTCTTTTATCAGCGGAGTTGAGTCTTTCATAAAAACAAAACCACGAGAAACAATTTCAAGCATTTTGATTTCCTTTGTTTTGTTTTCTATAATCATGTTTATAACAAACATGCCATCTTTTGCGAGCTCTTGTCTGTCTCTTAACACTATTTCTCCCACATCCCCTACTCCAAGACCATCAACCATAATATAGTTTGCTGGTACAAATTTTGAAGTAACTTTAACTTTATTTTTTATCAATTCTATTACCTGTCCATTTCTAGCCAAAATACAATTTTCAGCCTTTAAACCTAAAACATCCATGGCCAAATCATTAAAAAGTTTTTGCATATAATAATAACCATGAACAGGCATAATATTTGAGGGTCTAATTAGGTTTAAAATAAGCTTTAAGTCTTCTTTGTGAGCATGTCCAGAAGCATGAATATCAAGTATTTTATAATGATAAATTTTTGCACCTTGTTTTGTTAAACCATCTTTTAAATGTTGCACAGCCATTTCATTACCTGGAATAACCGAAGAAGAAAAGATGACGGTATCGCTTTTCTGAATTTGAATAAAGCGATTTTCTCTGTTTATTATTTTCATCAAGCCAGCATTATCTTCTCCTTGAGCACCAGTTGTCAAAATAATGATTTCTTCTGGCTTGTAGCGATGCAAGTCTTTTGCTTCAATAATTACTTTTGAACTGCACTTTTGATAGCCAAGCTTTTTAGCAATAGCCAAGTTGGTTTTCATAGAATAACCATTGACAACTATTCTTTTATTATATTTTTCAGCTAAATGTATGACTTGTTGTAATCTGCCAATC
This sequence comes from uncultured Candidatus Saccharibacteria bacterium, assembly GCA_964475745.1. Classification (GTDB taxonomy): domain Bacteria; phylum Patescibacteriota; class Minisyncoccia; order UBA6257; family JAKLIH01; genus CAYGJE01. Next base: position 90,932 of record CAYYXO010000001.1, read on the forward strand.
AAAGAAGAAAAAGTGGCTAAAATAATTCTTCCCTCTGCAGCCATAATAATCTTTTCTAAATTCATAAAGATTTCTTGTTCAGAGATAGAATGGCCCTCTTGTTCTACTCCAGTGCTATCAGACATGAGCAAGTCTACTCCTCGAGTAGAAAGTTTGACAATAGCAGCTAAATCAGCCTTTTTATCAAAGACAGGGTTAAAATCTATTTTATAATCTCCAGTGTACATAATATTGCCCTGAGGAGTTTCTACTAGAAAGCCAACGGCATCAGGAACATTATGGTTTACATGAAAAACATTAATGGTAAAATTTTTAAGCCTAATACAATTGTTTTTTTCAGCATCAATAGGCTTTAAGTCCAATTTTTTTAAATTAGTAAATTCCTCTTGTCTTTTTAAGACGATTTCTTTAGTAAGAGGTGTAGCATAAATTGGAGGATAATTTAATTTTGAAATTAGATAAGGAATTGCTCCTAGATGATCATAATGAGCATGAGATATAAAAATACCTTGAATATTTAAGCTTCTATTAGAAGTTAAATATTCTATATTAGGAATAATAAAATCAATGCCAGGCATGTTTTCTTCAGGGAATCTAAGTCCAATATCTAAGATAATACATTCATTTTTATATTCTATAATATGCATATTTCTTCCCACCTCTCCTAGTCCTCCCAAAGGAATGATTTTTACAGGCACGGCAGTAGAAGAAAATTTTTCAGTGGTTTTATTTATTGAAGGAGCTCTCTTGACGAGAGGCCTTTGATTGTTAAAACGTCGTGGAGTTATTTTTTTAATATTCGTTTTTTCGTTTTTTATTTCATTCATATTTTTTTATTTAATTTAATAATTTTAATACGATAGCTAATCGCAATTTTTGTCGACAATATTTATTAGTGCCGAGAGAGAGACTTGAACTCTCAAGCCGATAAAGGCACAGCGTTCTGAACACTGCGTGTTTACCAATTTCACCATCTCGGCAAGAGCTAAAACAAGCTCTTGTTTAAAATAAAGCTATTATTTATTTTAAAACTCTTTTTTGGTTGATATATCACATGTCAATATTAGACAAAAATGAATTATAAGAGCTATAAATATTTTCTTCAGGCAAATTTATTTTTTTATAATAAGCATTGATATAGTAAGGGTTGTTTAAAAAGATAGCAGGTTTTTTCGCGTAAAGAGATTCCTGGATCTCTATTAAGTTTTGTTCCAGACTTTCTTCTTCAAACAGTGAACGATTGAGCTCTAGCAAAGAATCTAAAGATTGGTTTTTATACAGAGATAGATTTAAGCCTAAGTTTGTTGCTTGCGAGGAGTGTCAAAAATAGTATAAATCAGGATTTAGAGTGTAAGTTTGGCCAAACAAAAGGGCGTCATAGTTTCTATTTCTTAAATAGTCGCGGTAGAGCTCTTCTAAGGGTAAAATTTGCAAATTCGCTTTTACACCGATTTCAAGTCAGTTCTTTTTTATAATATCTGATAAATGAATAAGTTCGTTAATTGAAGGCAAAAGCAAGGTAAACTCCAAGTTTGTTTTTTTATCACCACTCGTTTTGCTAAAAAGACCTTCTGCGTCATCATATTCATAGCCAGCTTCTGATAAGAGCTCGATTGATTTTTGGGGGTCAAAAGTGATTTGATTTAATTCATCACTAAAACCCAAAAAGTTTTTTGAAATAGGAGCGTTTATAACCTCAGCATCATTAAAAAATACTTCCCTTACAAGAGCTTCTTTATCAATTGCCATGTCTAAAGCCATGGCTATTTTGCTATTTGATAAAATAGGACTTTTTTGATTTAAAAAAACAGCATAATATCTAGGCAAAACAATTTCATTTAGAGAAATTCTAGCCCTGTTTTTTAAGATGTCTTTTTGATAAGGAGTTACTTCTTTTAACATATCAAGCCTTCCTTTTATAAAATCAGCAAAAGCTTCATCCTGAGAGTTGTAAAAAGTTATTCTTAATCTGCTGATAAAAACATCTCGATAGAAATTGCGATTTCTGTTTAAAAGAATAGAAGTAATTCTGCCGGTTCTGTCTTTATGTATTTTTGAGATTACAAATGGTCCAGAGCCAACAGGCTTTTGATTTAAATCTACGGTGCCAAATTGATGATAGTCAACATTTTCTCATAGATGTTTCGGCATTATTTTCATGGTAAGTAAATGGTGGTAGTTATTTTGAGGAGCTGGCAAAGTAATTTTTATCATTAATTCTCCCATTTTTTCAAATTTTACATCTTTGAAAATTGTTTGCCAAGGACTTAAATAAACAGGATTTTTAATTGTGTTTGCCGTAAAAATAACATCATCTGCTGTTAGCCTTTTACCATCATGAAAATAAATGTTATCTTTTAAAATTACTTCAATAGTTTTATTGTCACCGCCAAGAGTTATTTCTTTTGCCAAATCATTGACAAAACCTCCTAAGCCATCTTCTTTAATAAGAGCGCTGTAAATCAAATTAATCAACTCTTGATCGGTTTCGTTGTTTTGGCTTATAACAGGGTTTATTGCCTTAGGAGATTCTCAAAGGCCATAGTTTATAGCACCTCCAACGACAGGCTTTTTCTCAGTTACCTGATTAATTAAAAAAGTAGAAAATTTTACAAGCCCTCAAAAGGCCAAAAACAAAAACAATAAACTTAATAGCTTTTCTTTCTGTGAAAAGCCTTTTCAAACAAGACGGATTCTTTTAAATATTTTCATAAAAAAGTTTATTAAAACAATTTAAAAAACGAAGATTAATATTGAGGTTGCTAAAAAAATAGATATCAATATTATAGTAAATACATGTAAATATTTTTCAAAACCTCTTCTTTTCATATAATTACCCCCGGTTCCTCCAAGAAAGCCCGAAAGACCCCCGCCCTTTTGTTGAAGTAAAACCAAAACAATTAAAGCAAAAGCAGTAATAATTTGTGTAATAGCAATAATTTTGTGAAACATAATTAGTGTTTAGATTAATATATTAATTAGAATTAAAACCAACAATTAAATTCGCCAACCAAGCAACTGTGCCCAAAACAAAAGTTATTTTGAAGAGAGTAAAGTTGCTATCAATTACTATAACGCCAGTATAGTAATTAGCAACAAAAACTATACCCATGTTAATAATAATAGACAAAATACCTAAAGTTAAAAAAATAAATGGTTTTAAGATAATGTTTAGGATGGGTTTTATGATGATGCTAATAGTAGACAAAAGAAATACAAATAAGGCCAGCTGAACAGTATTTGAGGTTATTTCTATGCTAGGAAAAAAATATTTACAAGCATAAACGCCCAAATAAGTAATAATAGCAACCGTAATAATTTTTTTAAATAAGGTAAACATAAGTTGTAATTTTTCATATTTTAGCAAATTTTTAAAGAAAAGTCAAAAATCAAAAAGACCCCAAATATTTTTAATAAACAGGCCGCTTGTTTTTTTTAACAAAATATCTTACACTAAAGCTATAAAATAATTTTAAAATTTAAAAGCATAATATGATATTTTCAATTAACAGCGAGGAAAGAAAAACAAAAACAATCATAAAAGACAATATAGAGTCTATTGTGGGTATTTTCGCCTTAAAACCAATAGCTGACTCTGACGATAAGGCCTCTAAAATAAAAATAAAAGGACAATGTTATGAAAAGATAGGAAATTCATCTGGTTTTTTTGTCTCTGAAAAGGGTCTCGTTGCTACAAATTACCATCCTATTTCTGATCGCAAGCTGGTATATAAAATATTTTGAAATGAGATTTTTTATGACGGAGTGCTATTTTATTATGATGATATTAATGACTTGGCGATTCTTAAAATTCAGACAAATGACAAACGTAAGTTTAATTTTGTTAAGATGGGAGATTCAAGCAGTATTGCTTTAGGCCAAACAGTTATTTCCATTGGCAATGTTTTAGATGAATTTCAAAAAACAGTATCAAAAGGAATTATCTCAGGACTTTCAAGGTATGTCAAAACTAGCAGTAATTATCGAGGAACTTTAGAATACAAGGGATTAATTCAGACAGATGCTGCTATTAATCCAGGTAACTCCGGTGGACCGCTTTTTAACTTAAAAGGAGAAGTTGTTGGCATTACCACTCTGGCTGTTAGTGGAGTAGAAAATATTGGTTTAGCTATTCCGATAAACCCAGTTAAAAAGGTGGTGAGAGATTTAAAATCATTTGGTCAAGTAAAAAGCGTGTCTTTGGGAGTTAGATATATTATTATTGACAGCCAGGCTCAAAAATCTTACGATCTACCTTCCAGTTACGGAGCTTTTATTATTTATGATGCCAACCAAGCAGGTATCATAAAAGGAAGCCTAGCAGAAAAAAACGGAATAAAAGAAGGAGATATTATTTTAGAAGTTAATGGTGAAAAAATAAACCACCAAAATACCGTGCAGGAGTGCTTGAAAAATGTTTGCTTAGGAGACACTATCAAGTTAAAAATACTAAGAGGTCAAAAAGAAGTTGCTATAAAGATGGTGCTTAGCTAATAATTTCTTCATTTAAACCCGTCTTATAATTTAAAGCTTCGTTTAGGTGCTTTGGTAAAATAAAATCACTGTTTTCAAGGTCAGCTATAGTACGGCTGACTTTTATTATTTTATGCAAAGATCTCATTGTCAAGCCATATTTATTCATAGCTGTTTTTAAAATATCTTTAGCAGCATTATCTTGAGGGCAATATTTTTCAATATCTTTTAAATTCATCTCAGAATTTAAAGATATTTTTCTAGAATGATTTTTAAATCTTTCTGCTTGTCGTTCTCGAGCTTGTAAAACTTTAGCTCTTCAAAGCCCATTTTCTTTTTTATGGTTTTCTTCAAAAGCTTTTTCAAAAGCAACAGCTTTTACTTTTATTTGCAAGTCAATTCTATCTAGAATTGGGCCAGAGATTTTTTTATGATATTTTAAAATGTTATTAGCGCTGCAGAGACAATCATGTTTGGCATCATTTAATCATCCGCAAGGACAGGGGTTCATGGCGGCAATTAAAATAAAATGAGCCGGAAAAGTCAAAATATCTTCTACTCTAGCTACAGTTACTAAACCTTCTTCTAGAGGCTGTCTTAAGCTTTCAATCACCAAGCGATTAAATTCAGGCAGTTCATCTAAAAATAAAACACCTCGATGCGCCAAGCTGATTTCTCCTGGTTTAGGGGTTATGCCTCCACCTATGATTGAGGGAGCAGAGGCAGTGTGATGAGGAGCTCGAAAAGGCCTTTTTGTCACTAAGGGCAACTTTTTAGAAAGTTGACCTGATACGCTATATAATTTTGTTAGTTCTAAAGCCTCCTTCAAATTTAAAGGAGGTAAAATATTGAGCATGGCTTTTGACAGTAGTGTTTTTCCTGAACCAGGAGAGCCAACCATAATTAAATTATGGCCTCCGCTAGCACTTATCAAGAGAGCTCGTTTAGCCATGTTTTGCCCTTTGATGTCAGCAAAATCTATGTCTGAAGAATTATTTCAATCAAACAAAGAATCTAAATTAAGCTTTCTTTCTTTGTAATTTGAAAAGCCAGTTAAATAATCAATAACCTCTTTAAGGCTACTCAAAGCAACAACTTTGATATTCTTTTTTATTAACAAGGCTTCTACTTCATTGTCTTTAGGTAAAATAATTTCTTTGAAATTTAATTGTTCTGCTTTTTCTGTTATATTGATGGCTCCAGTTACAGACTTTAGCTCTCCATTTAAAGCAATTTCTCCCACAAAGAGAATCTCTTTTAGGTTTTTTACGAGACCAGACATTTGTTTGCTAGCCGTTAGGTAGCCAATTGATATAGGCAAATCAAAAGCAGATCCTGTTTTTTTAATATTAGCTGGCACAAGATTGACAATGACTTTATTGTTTGTTTTTAAGGGAGAGTTAAGCCCCATATTTTTAATAGCAGAGCCTACTCTTTGTCTGGATTCTTTTATCGCATTGTCAGCCAAGCCAACAATATCAAAAGAATGTAATCCCTTTGATACATCTACCTCTACTTCAATTAAGTTTGCTTCAACACCAAGAGTTGATGCTGAATATATTTTTGATAGCATAAAAGCTTATTAAGGCACTGAAATAATTTGAGCGGGTGAGCAGAATCGAACTGCCGTCTTCTCCATGGCAAGGAGATATAATAGCCACTATACGACACCCGCGAAAGGATTTACTATATTATAGCATTTTTTTGTTGATAGTCAAGCCAATTTTAAAGTAAGCATTCTTGACTAGTTTTTCATTTTTTGTTAGACTATAGTATATTAAAAATTAAACCAAAAACATGTTTTCTAAAGAACAACTAGAGACATACAAGGAAAAATTAGAGCAGGAAAAGCAGAAAATACAACAAGAATTGTCAAAGTTCGGAGTTGCCAAAGGCAATGATCCAGATAATTATGACTCTTTTATACCTCAAATAGGGCTGTCAGACGAAGACAATACTCTAGAGGCAACAGAATATTTAAACAGACTTTCCAGCGAAGGATTACTAGAAGACCGTCTAAAAGAAATAAATCAAGCCATACATAAAATAAAAGTTGGTAACTTCGGTGTTTGTGAAAAATGTAAAGAAGATATAGAAGAAAGAAAACTAGACATAAATCCAGCAGCAGAATCATGTATTAAATGTACAAAAAGGCAGAAATAATTTATTTCTGCCTTTTTTGATTATTTTTTAGAATCTTTTTTTGGCTCTTTTTTAGGCTTATAGCCAGACAAGACATTTTCTCACCCTTTTCAATCAAAACCTTTTTTAGAAAGCCGTGGCTCTGAAAAAAAGAAAATAAGGCTCAAAGGCATTTCAATAGCCATCTTTAAAGCATAACAAAAACCACCTAATAAAGATCCGCCAGCAATGCTTAGCCATTCTTCAGCACTTTTTCTTTTTGCTTCTTTTTTCTTATTTTTTTCGTCAGCAGCTTTTTTAAGAGGATCTTCTTCTTTTTTTTCCCTCAGCAGTTCTTCTATAATAAGTTCCTCTTTTGTTTTTTCTGCCCCCTCCGATTTATTAAAGCTTGCTTTTTGATTTAACCGCTTAATAGTTTCTCAAAAAAGAGATAGCTTTTTGTATTCAGTTGGCCCGCTTTGACTATTTTCAAAAAATATTTTTAACTCTTTTTCGATATCTTTCAGTTCTTTTTCCCCCGCTAAGATTTTAGTAATATTTTGCCGGTCGAAATATTTTTTGAAAAGACGAAACAAATTAGGAAATTTATCTTTTGGTGAAACTTTTTCAATTTCAAACTCATCTTTCATTTCTTCATTTTCTTCCATTTCTTCTTTATCTTCGACATCATAATATTCTATAAAAGATTGGTCTTTTGAAAAAAAATCAACCATATCAATTCTTATTTCCTGAACCGTTTCTTTGTCAAAACTTTCTAAGAGGTCTGTCTTCCCTAGATTTTCCTTTAATTGTTCTTTGGCAATTTTTTTTAAAAGTGCGTTTCTTTTGCTTAGAGCCTCTTCTGATTTATCTTTTGGCATGTTTTTCATTTGTTCGATATATTCAATAAAAACAGCTAAAGAATTTAACCTTTCTGTTTGTATTTCAACATTGCCATGCTTTGAATCCCCTTCTTTTTTTAAGTTGTCTAAATATAATTTTTGAAAAGCATATTGACTTTCAATCAACTTTAAAAATCGATTTTTTTTGACTTCGTAAGCGTTTTTTTTATCACCAGTTTCTTTACCGCTATCTTGAAGAAATTTTAAACCAAGGTATCCCTCAACGAATTTGTCTTTTTTTATCACATTTCAGACTTTTATAAATAATGCGGGACTGTTTTTTTGAACTATCAACAAGGGCTCAAACATGTCTGTAGTGTCTTCAAGCAAATCAACGTTTCCTGCAGAATAACTATCTTTTTTATCATTCAAAATTTCATTTGTTTCTTTTATAGCAGTGATGGTTTCATGGTATAATTCTTTTTGTTTTTCATTGAAAAGAGAAGCCTCTTTTTCTTCTAAAAAAGAAATGATTTGATCAAAAGTGGCTAATTTATTAAAACGAGCTTTCTCGCTTTTTTCTCCAATATCAAGGTCTAGTCTATCTGCGAGAGGTTTTTTTAGACTATCTTTTGGTTTTTCCATAAAAATTATTTAATTTAATATAATTATATATTAATCAAGTTAAAATGTCAAATAAGCAGAATTATAGCCAAATCCACTTGCTTTTGAAATAAGCCTTAAGGATGAGCAAAGCTAAGGTTATAAAAGATAAAGAGTAAGCCAAGTTATCAATAAAATTGTTCTTAAAATTTATTTCCACAATATTGTCCTGTGGTATAACACCAATAAACACAGGTGAAACAATAAAAGCATCATTTGTTTTTAGTTCTTTTCATTTAGGGAAATAGGTTATTTTTATGAGATGCAACTTATTTATATCTTTTGTTTCAAAAATTAATTGAGTGTTGGTTTGCTTTATTATTTTTATATTATTTACGACTTCGCTATTTTGCGCAACGTTTTTGAGAGTTTGAAGCTGCTTTTTATTTTCATAAAAAACCAGAGGGACTTCCAAATCTTGATATTTGTATCATTCAATAGATCTATTGATCCAACCTCTTTGTTTTTTTTCTATTTCAAAATTATTAATTACTTTTACAGGATTGTAATCACCTATCTTATAAACAGAAAAGCTTCCAATATCTTCTAGGTGTTCAAGATGCTCATTAGCAAGCTCCTTGATTTCTAAGGTAAAAGCAACAAAATAGTTGGCATTAGAAAGTTTCAAATGCTCAACCCCTCTTTCAAAATCAAAAGAAGGATAATCAAACCCAGCAATAGCTGAGGTAGGTGTTTTTGTTGTTTCTGTTTGGTTTATAAAATGAAATGGCCCAAAGACAGAAGATTCAATTAGTAAGCCTTCAAAAGTTGGCTTGCCCGTTCAGATAGGAATATTTTCTAAAAATCTTGGTGTGCCATATTTATCATATTCTCCTCGATATTCCCACATAACTTTGCCATAAGGCAAGGACTTTAAATAATTCATTAAAGGAGGAATTTCATTTTGAAAAGAGCTTTTAGCTTCAAACCCAGAATAATTTCATTTCATTCAATGATGGATATACTTCATGTCCCCTTCTAGCCTTGTATCTTTGCCAAAAAGAAACTGAGGGTTTATCGTGGCTAAGCCCCAAGTAATTAAAATAAGAGAAAAAACAAAAAGATTTTTTTTAGTTTTAAAAATATTTCTAAGCAAAAAGCCCACACCAATAGAACCAATGAGCAAATAAAACATTATCACAAAGGGTAAAAACCTAGCATTGTATACAGGAGAGTTGTTGATAGTTAAAAACAAAATTAAATTTGCTAAAAGGCCAATAGCCAAAAACAATACGGGCTTTAACTTATTTTTTACAGCAAAAAATATGCCCAAAAGAACTCCATATTGCAAAAAGGTAAAAACTTTTGTTTGAGGCAAAATATCCTCTCATTTTATAGTGCGATACCAATTCATAGTGCTAGTAAATTCATGGTAATAAAGAAAAGGTATAGATCAAAAAGCAGTTAATAAAAATGACAAGCCAAAGATTTTAAGAACATATAAAAACCTTTGTTTTATGTTTGGACCGAAAAAGATTAAAACCCCAGCATAAAAAATAGCTCCCATTACAGGAAAAGGGTGTGACAAAACCATGGCTGACAAAACAATAATATTTCAAATTAAATATTTATTTTCAGTTAGTCCTTTTGCTAAAAGACCAACAAAAAGAAAGAACAACGCAAAAGAAAACGAATAAGAAAACTCACCGGCCATGGTACTCGGTAGATTTCCACCGTAAATGCTAAAAGCTTCACAAAAAACATAGGCTGTGCCTGCCAAAAGGCCTATTTCAGGGATTGGTTTTTTAAAATTCATCAATTTTAAACAAGCAAAGGAGCAAATAGGTAGCAAAAAGCTTCCTAACAAGGTAGTTATTTTAAAAGCAACATTTAGATGGATAAAAAAACTTGCC
>CAYYXO010000002.1:0-94415 GCA_964475745.1 uncultured Candidatus Saccharibacteria bacterium
GTTAGGGGCACATATAGTAGGCCCAAAGGAGGGCTTTATCGTTGGAATGGCCAACGACTTTTAGAATCGGGAAAAGAAAACATTCTTGATTGCGAGGTAGTCGAATCCCCTCTTATTGAGCGATCGATATTTGCCTACGCCTGTAGCATTTTTAAGGATGGTTAAGATTGAGAAAACGACAAAAGTCATGCGGGGGCAAAGCCCCCGCTTTTCTATATTTTATATATTAAATTTAGTTTTTTTCTATTACTTTTCAATCTAAAATTCTAAATTCGTTTAATAACTTTGCTTACAGCAATATTTTGGTAGGTAAAACCCCAAAACCATTGACAAAGTCAATGGTTTTTTATTTTGTATTTTTTTTCAAAAATGTGGTATAATTTAATAATTAAATATTAATTGTTTGATATGGAAAAGAAAAAATTATTTATATTAATAACGTTTGTTTTGGTTTTGGTATCTTTGTTGGTGTTTTTTAATTTAGAAAAAGGTTTCAATAAAAAACAAGATTGCTTTACAATGAAAGAGCCATTTGTTAAAAGTCTTGAAAAGGAAAGGGATTATATATTAAAAGTAAATAGAGAGGTCTATGATGGTAGGACAGATTTAAAGGTAAGACACGAAATAAGTCAGATTTTTTATAGTAAAGAAAAAAATAGCTGCCTTGCAGCCTACAAAGAAGTTGAGAGTTGAAATAATAAAAAGGATATATATATTGGACTTGTAATAAAAGACATGTTGACGAATGAAACATATTTTACTTTTGGCTACCATTTATTTAAAGAAAATGGGGAAAGAATATCAGAAATAAACAACGAGTGAATTGAAAAGATAAAAGAGCTAAAAGATTATTAAGTATAAAAATTCTTTATAAAAAAGTGTTCTTCATCCCGATAAAAATATTATCATGATAAACAAAAATTTAAATAAAATAGGGTTGTGAGTGATAGTTTTGTTGGTAGCCAATTTTCTTTTATTTGCTTTTGTTATTGGCTGGCTAGTTTTTGGTAACAAAAATGTTTTAAATGTAAATAATAAAGAGTATATACATTATAAAGAAAATTGTAAAAAAGAAGCATGAGTTTACTTTGAAAGGGTTAGGTCAGAAGCTTTATGTCACAATAGCAGTCACAGATATCCTAATGGCTGGTGTGATTATGTAACCTATATGGAGCCAGAATTTCATTTAAATAAAAAAGGTGATTGTTTGGTTTGGATTAGTTCAACAAATGAAGAGCCTTTAACAAGGCAAGTAGATTACAATAAAAGAGTAGATGTTAACCAAAATATACATAATTTAACAAAAAATAAAACAGAATTATCAAGCTTTGTTTCTTTTAAGGTTGATGGCAGTCGGGAGGTTTTAGAAGGAACAATTGATTATCCAGAATTTAATAGATTGAAGAAAATTTTGATGAATGATTAAAGTTTTTCTATTTCCTACAACTTTATGATATCCACTGCATTTCTCATAAAAAAAGTTCTAACTTCATACAGTTGCCCCTGCAAAACCATTGACAAAGTCAATGGTTTTTTATTTTGTATTTTTTTTCAAAAATGTGGTATAATTTAATTCTAAAAAGCTAAAATGAACTATGGAATACGATAAAAAGAAAATAAAACTAAGAAAAGTTGTTAAAGGCGATTGAAAATATTTTAAAAAATGATGGAAAGATGAATATTTGATTTCTTTAACAAGCGGAGATTTTTCTAGTTATCAAGATAAAAAGCTTTATGGCTGATTTTTAAATATGTTGAAAAATGATAATTCAAAAAATTTTATTATAGAAAATGAATCAGGAGGCGTTATTGGCCATGCTGGGCTTGAAATAAAAAATGATATTGCTGAATATAATGTGGTTATAGGAAACAAAAAGTTTATCGGCAAAGGATATGGTTTTTTGATAAACAACAAAATGATTTCAAAATCTTTTAAAATATATCGCTTAAAAAAAGTTTTTTTAAAGGTGAGGCCAGAAAATTTACGGGCGGTAAAATCATATGAAAAAGCTGGCTTTAAAAAAATATGCAAGAGAAAATATAAGAATCCTAATAAACCCGAGTTAATAATTATGGAAATTAACAAAAAAGATTAATTTTTGTCTAAAACTTTTAGAATTTTTGATATGTATTTTTTGTCGATAGGGATTTTTTTATCAATGTATTTTTTTGCTAAAGAATACATTTTTTTTCCAATAAGTAGGCGAGTTTTGCCCAGTCGGGTTTTTTCTCTGTAGTTTATATTGTAGCCCATTTTTTGACCTAGATATCCTTCGGGTATAAAGCTGCTAGCAATTAATTCATGTAGTATTATTCAGGAGCTAAATTTTGCGTAAGAAAACTTTTTAAAAAAGCTTTTGTTTTCCTCAATTAATGCTTTCATGATGGACGTTAGGTTTTTGTTTTGATCTATGCATAAATGAAGATATTCGTGTAATAATATAATAGGAATTTCTTTTAGCTGTTGTTCTGTTGGTTTTAAGGGTATAAAAAGCTTTATTTTATTTTTGCATGTTAGGGCGCTATAATTTACCTCTTTAGTTTTGCTTACAGCAACAGGAATGTCTTTTGTTTTGACAGAGTTATTCTTAGTAAGAAAATCAATAGCTTTGCTATGTTTCAAAAGGGGTTTATTTAAGAATTCTTTTAGGTTTTTCATGGAGTTATATTTTATTTTTATTTCAAAGTCGTGTTATTTCTTGAATATTTTTTTTAGGATTTTTAGACTTACAGGCTCATTCGAGGGCATGCAAATAAAAAGTTGCCCTTACAAAGCGATATTTTTTATCAAAAGATCTTTCGTTTTTAATTATTTTTGAATTATTAATATTAGAAAGAAGTTTGTTTAAAAAATCAAATTCAAAAGAGGAATCTTTTCCTTTATTAAAATAATCTTTGGCACATTCTAAATAATAATAAAGTCTAAAGATATCATGATTTTTTTCACCAAAAAGAGACATTTCTCAGTCGACAATGCCAGTTAATTTTTTTCCATCTGTAAGCAGGTTATGGATAATAAGATCTCCGTGAGCAAGAACAGGAGTTTTTCTTTTGAGAAAAAGATTTTTGCTTGATGGATTTTTTATAATCTTGAGCAACTCTGCTAAAAGCTCTTGAGAGAGCAAAATTTTTTTAATGGCTTTTTCTTTTTTATTTAGCCCTGCTAAATAAAAATCTAAAAAACTCGCGTATTTTTTTCCACTAGAAACTGAATAAATACATTTTTGTTTTGACGATTGCATAAATTCAATAAACTTAACTATTTGAGAAATAATTTTATTTTGATTTTTTTGTGATATTTTTTTTCAAAGTATGTTAATATTTTTTCCTGGAAGCTTTTTTTCTATTATATAGGCCAAGCCGTTAACTTTGCCGGTTTTAATTATTTTTGGTATTAAAGGATGATTCAATCTTTTAAGCAGAGAGGCTTCTCGTAATAAAATTTCTTGATTGTCTGGTCGAAAACGTATAACATAATTGTTTGAAATAAAAACTTTAAAATGAGTGCCGCTAGTAGTTTTTTTAAATTGCTCATTTTTTAAAAAAGGAGCTTTTTCTTTTATTTTTGTTATATAGTTGTGCATAGGAATTTTTTATAATGACAAGCTTTGATATCGTTGCTATTATAGCACTTTTTGTTTTATTGTTCAATAAATAGATATTTATACATGCGCTTGAAAAAGCGAGTTGACATAAGATTACATACAGTTGCTTTTTGACCATTAAGCTATTCAGGTTTTTTGTAAAATTGACTTGAAAACATTTGTCAATTTGGTATAATATTATTATAATAAAATATTAAAAAAATGTTATGGGAATAATAAAATATTGGGATGAAAAAGTTAAAAAATTAAGCTGAATTGATGTTGAGATGACTCAATGAAGTGCTATGATTTTTGGCATCATGTTGGTTATTTGATTTCCCGGGTTATTAAGAGTTAATATTTGAATTTTGGCTATTTTGGCAATTGCTTTGGTGATTAGACCTTTTTATAAGGCATTTATGAAAAAATAGTGCTAGGAAAAACCCAAGTAAAACAATATTGTTTTACTTGGGTTTTTAAATTGTTTAAATTTGCTAAATTTGTTATAATGTCTGTGTAGTTAAGAAATAAAATTTTAAAAATGAAAAGCAAAAAGTTTTTATTGATATTTTTAGCGATATTTTTTATGGGCATTGTTTTTCTATTTGTTGTTTTTTGAGGAGGGAAAGATATTGTTATAGAGGGAATAAAGAATGAGAAAAGTTTTGATTTTAGCATTGAAAATAAACTGGTTTATTCCGAGGGCTATCATAGAAAAATTTTTGAAGTGAATTCTGAAAAAATAGACGAAAAAAATTATGAAGTTGTTTTTGGGTGAATTAAACAAGAGGATGTAAAAATAGAAAATGATAAAGTTTCGTTTGGGTTGTTTCCTTATGTAAAAACTAATGGATGTATTGACATTTCTTTAACCACAAAAAAAGACAATGTTTATTTTGTTGAAAATGAGGAAGAAGTGTCTTTAGAAGTTCAATTGTTAGAAGATAATTTTAAATGACTAAATTATAAAATTATTGTTGAAAAAGGCAAAAATGATTTTTGGGAAGGTTTTTTAAACTCTTTTAGAAATAATGAGGAAATAGATTGTCAGAAAATTGTATTAGCTAAAGAAATTAGTAAGATTATTTTTCAGGCTCCTCAAATTAGTCCAGGACAAACAATTGAAGCCAGTCAATTTTTTAACCATTATATGTGGAGAGCTGGCTCGATAAACTTAATTGTGCCTAATAGAGAGCAGGGTGTTTTGGCATATATTGATAAAAGTAATAGAGAAAAATTGCCAAGTGACCCTTTTGTTTTGGTTTTTGGCCAGCAAAAAAGTCAAAGATTTTTAAGATTGAAAGATGGTAGTTTAATAAAAGTGGCGGGGTTTCAGTTTTTGCCTTTTAATACAATTAAAAACTATAGTTTTGGGGGAAATTTTAATTGCTCTAAATTTAATGACGCATGTGTTTTTGTAGCAGAAAGATATATTATAAATAGTTTTTTGGAAAGAGAGGGTACCGGCTTTACTTCGTTGTTTGAATATCAAATGAGTAAAGGCGATAGTTTTGATGAAATTTTAGAGGACAATACAGTGACTTTCAGAAAGAAAAAAACAGAAGATCCAGAATATTTAAAATATTTAAGTGACTTTGGTTGAGTTAAAATGGATGTGTCAGAGGTTGTTGAAGGTAAAAAAAGCAATGTTAAAATTTTAGAAAAACAAGATAAAAAGCATTTTGAGCAAGGGGTTTTTTATATCAAAGGAAAAACAAGGTGTGAGCTAAAAGAAATTGAGACATTGGCTGATTTGGTTTTGAGTTGTTTGATAAAAATTGATTTAATAAAATAAACATATGGAACCACTAGCTTCAAAAATTAGACCAAAAAACTTGAAAGATTATATTGGACAGGAGCATTTAATTGGAGAAGGTAGGCCTTTAAGAGTGGCTATTGAAAAAGGTCATTTGTTTTCTTTTGTTTTGTGAGGGCCACCAGGAGTTGGCAAAACAACTTTAGCCAAGATATATGCTAAAAGTTTAAATATTGATTTGTATGAGCTATCAGCTGTTTCAGCTAGTAAAGAAGATATTAGGAAAATTATAAACAAAGGAAATCTTATAAATAAAGTTTTGTTTTTAGATGAGATACATAGATTTAATAAAGCTCAACAAGATTTTTTGTTGCCGTATGTGGAAAGTGGAGATCTGACTTTAATCGGAGCAACAACAGAAAATCCTAGTTTTGAAGTTATCGCACCTCTTTTATCAAGGTGTAGAGTTTTTGTTTTGAATGAATTTTCTGAAGAAGAAATGAAAAAAATTTTGAAAAGAGCTAAAATAAAAATGGATAAAAAATCAACTGATTGGATTATAAGAATGGCTAATGGTGACGCAAGGCAAGCTATTACTGTTTTGGAGAGTTGTTTTAATTTGTATAAGGATATAAATGTTGAAAATTTAAAAAATACCTTGCAATCAAAATTTTTGAGATATGACAAAAAGGCTGATGAGCACTATAATTTGATAAGTGCATATATTAAAAGCTTGAGAGCTGGGCAGGTTGACGCAGCGTTGTATTATTTGGCCAGGTTAGTAGATAGCGGAGAGGATCCAAAATTTATTGCCAGGAGAATGGTAATATTTGCTAGTGAAGATATTGGGGTTGCTGTGCCAACAGCTTTGGTGGTGGCTAATGAAGTTTTTCAAGCAATTGAAAAAATTGGTATGCCAGAAGCTCAAATTAATTTAGCTCACGGAACAGTTTATTTGGCTAATTGTAAAAAAGATAGGTCAGCTTATGATGCTTATTTTAGAGCGCTAGATGATGTAAAAAAACATGGAAATTTAGCAATACCGTTAAAAATACGTAATCCAGATACAAAATTGATGAAAGAAATGAATTATGGTAAGGGTTATAAAAAATATGATGAAGAAAGTTATTTGCCAGAAAAAATAAAAAATAAGAAATATTTTAAAAATTAATCTATGAGAGAAGCATTTTTGTTTATATCAGTTGTTTTAAGTTTGTGGGGGCTGGTATTGGGTTTAAAAAGTATTTTGAGAGGGTATTTTAAGCCTCAAAGAATGACGCGGTTTTTGTTTTTTTTAATTTTTGTGTTGCTTTTTGGAACTCTATTTGTTCAAGGAGATAGAAATTCTATTTATGTTGCTTTTATTGCCATGATAAGTACTTTTTTAATTTTTGTATTATCTATTAAGAAAGGTATGGGAGGTGCTTCAAAGTTTGATTTTGCTGTTTTGATGATGGCTTTAATAGCTTTAACAGTTTGAGTTTTATCTAATGATCCATTGTTAGGTCTTTTGATGACTATTGTTGCAGGCATATTGGCCTATATACCAACTATTATAAAAGCATGAGAATTGCCAGAAACAGAAGATTGATTTTTTTACTTAGTATATGCTCTAGCAAGTTTGTTTTCTATATTATCAATAAAAGATTTTACTTTGGCCAAGCTAGCTTTTCCAGTTTACTTAACTTTGGCAAATGGAGTTTTGATAAGTATTATTGTTTTAAGAAAAAGAAGATTAAAAAGATAGCTCTTTATTTTTTATGTTTCATGTGATATAATTTTAGTGGTAGATTAAAATTAAGATAAAGGGGGGTGATTTATGCCTATTTTGGTAAGATTGGCTTTTCCTTTTTCAAAAGAGCCAAAGGATATAAAAATTTTCCATTTGCTAAAAGACAAAATATTCTATGGCCATATGGGAAAAGTGTATTGGAGTAACGGAGAAGAGAGCTACGATGTTGATGTTTTTGTGATTCACACTCAATCATTGATTAACTCGTTATCCCAAGATATTCTTGAAAAATGGTTTAAGCTCCCTATAGAAACAATAAAAGAGATTCCATTTTTCACAATAGATCCTTATTTTTTAGAATCGTATTCAGATTATGATGACGCTATTGCGTAAAAAAAATAAAGCGAGGCAAGATTTGCGCCTCGCTTTTTTACTATTTTTTTGATAAGATGATTGAGTTAAGAAATTTTTATGGAAAAACAGGAAAAAGAAATTTTAATTGTTAATGTTACCCCTTATTTTTTAGAAAGGGAGGAAGTTTGATTTGAAAAAAACAGTCAGGCAATAATAAGTTCAATTAAAAGACAAAGTTGGTGAAATGACAAAGGATGTGTTTTGTTTGAAGGCAAAAAAATACCACTTTCGGTTTTGACAAAAACTTTGACAGATTTAAATTATGAAAAAGTTGATTTTGTAAAGTTTAAGGGAGAATTTTCTTTGCGAGGAAATGTAGTTGATGTATTTCCAATTAATAGAAAAGAGCCGATAAGAGTTGAATTTGTGGGAAATTTTATAGGGAGTATTTCAAACATGGAAGTTTCTGAGCTAGAACCAGAAGAAATAAAAAAGAAGGCTAGGATTTTAAAAAAATTACCAGAATTAAAGAACTTAAAAAAGGGAAGCTATGTGGTTCATTTGGATCATGGGATAGGAATTTTTCAGGGGATAGTTTTGGAAAAAGATGAAGAGTATTTTGATATTTTGTATGGTAAAGCAAAAAATAGCATAAAGCATGATAGGCTTTTGGTGCCTTTGGAAAAAGCAAATAAATTGGGATTGTATTATGGTTTTGATAAGCCGGTGGTTAACAGGCTATCAACTCAGACTTGATTTAAAACCAAAAAGAAAATAAAAGAAGATTTAATTAAATTAGCCAAACAGCTCTTGGAGCTTTATGCTAAAATTAGTTTGATAAAGGCACCGATACTTTTTGAGGATGCTTACTTAGAAAAAGAATTTAGGAATGATTTTTTGTTTGAAGAAACTTCTGATCAAGAAAAAACCATTTTTGATGTTTTGGCTGATTTGCAAAAGGATGTGCCGATGGATAGATTGGTATTGGGTGACGTTGGCTTTGGCAAAACAGAGGTTGCTTTAAGAGCAGCTTTTAGAGCAGCTATAAATAAAAAGCAAGTGGCTGTTTTATCGCCAACAACTATTTTAGCAAAACAGCATTTTGATAATTTTGAAAAAAGAATGAGCAAGTTTGGCATAAAGGTAAGAATGCTTTCAAGGTTGCAAAAACCAAACGAAGTACTTGAGATTGAAAAAGACTTGCGTGATGGTGAGGTGGATATAGTTGTAGGGACGCATAAATTGTTAAGTAAACAGTTAAAGTTTTTTGATCTAGGTCTTTTGGTGGTTGATGAAGAACAAAGATTTGGTGTTAAACAAAAAGAAAGATTAAGAGAAAAATATTTATCAGCTCATTTACTTAGCTTGTCGGCAACGCCTATTCCTAGAACTTTGCATATTGCTTTGTCTGGCTTTAAAAAAATATCAAATATATTGACCCCGCCCTTAAACCGTCAAAATATAAACACTTATATACTGCCTTATAACATGGAGGTTGTAAAAGATGCTATTTTAAAAGAAATAGAAAGAGGTGGACAGGTGTTTTATGTTCATAATCGTATTTTTAATATTTATCAAGAGGTTTTAAAGCTTCAGAAAAAAATGCCAAAAATTAAAATAGATTTTTTGCATGGGAGGCTCTCAGAAAAGGAAATCGTGAGAATTATGGATGATTTTAAAAACAAAAAAATAGATGTTTTAGTGGCAACATCTATTATTGAAAATGGACTGGATTTGGAAAATGTTAATACTTTGATTGTTGATGATGCTACTAGATTGGGCTTGGCACAAGCCTATCAGTTAAGAGGGAGAATTGGTAGGGGCCATAATCAATCTTTTGCCTATTTTTTGCATACTAAAGAATTAAAAAGCTTAGCAAAACAAAGGCTGGAAGCTTTAAAAGAAGCAAATTATTTGGGGGCAGGCTATCAAATAGCGATGAAAGATTTGGAGCTCAGGGGTTCTGGCAACATCCTAGGAAAAGAACAGTCAGGCAATATTAATAAGATTGGGCTTAATCTTTATTGTCAGATGTTAAATGAAACAGTGGAGCAGTTAAAAAATTAAAAAGTAAATAATTGCAATAAAAAATTTTGCAAGTACATTCTTGTCACCACTTTTAATAAATAAAAGTGGTGCTGATCTGATTTGACAGCCTCTATTTTTTGTGGTAGTATTTGGGTATGTGTAAATGCGTTACTTAAAAAATTAAAAAAATATAAAGGAGGACAAGGTGAGATTTATAGAAGAAATTAGAGACGGAATTATGCTGATTAAGTGCTCTAATTGTAATGAAGAGTTTGAAGTAGAAACCAAGCAGTTAGAATTGTTTGTGAAAAACAATTCTAAATGTGCCTGTGGGCACACTTTTGACTTTGCCGATGTTAAAGAGGAAACTCAGTTTTGCGAAAAAATTTATAATGAAGATGTAGGGCAGAGGGAACTCGAGGATTATAAAAAGCGCCTTAAGTCTGGCTTTTATGACAAGTATATGAAAATTAAAGATTGATTGGAAAGGAGAACAAATGAAAGTAACGGGCTCAAAGAAAACTACAATTATTACAACACAATGCACTGCTTGTGGTAAGCAGTATATAATTGTTGTGTCGGATGGGGTGTACGGCTTTTTTATAGACAACAAAGAATGTACATGTGGACATGTGTTTAATGCTTCCAAAGTGCATTCTTTCGTAGACAAATTGAAATGCGAGAGGTTTCTTGAATACTTGAAAGATGATCCTTTTGGTGATTTTTGTACAGGCCCTGGCATCGGGGTAGAAATAGAAAGAGTCTTAGAGAAGTTTAACATGAATTTTTTTTCTCGTCCAATTACTTACAAACTCATTGAACTTATTCTGAAATCTTTTTTGGAAAGTCCAAGCTCTTTTGGGCTACGGACAAAAGAGTGTTTTGACCTTTTGTCAAAAGAACCATGGGCTGGACAAACTTGTGAAACATGTCGATCAAAAGGAGTAAGAAATGGTTATAAAAATCAAGCTCCTAAAACGATAGGGTTTCTTGAGGAACATTATTGCAAAAGAACGAAGGCGACTGTTTCGCTTTGTACTCCTGCATGTGGAAAATATAGAAAATAAAAAATGAAAAGCTAAGGCCGGGTTAATCCCGGCCTTTTTTGTTTTAAGGGGTGATTGTTTTGAATTGCGGGGGCACCTCGACTCGAACGGGGATCAACGGTTTTGGAGACCGCTATTCTGCCATTGAACTATGCCCCCAAAGAATAAAATATTCTTTGATATAGTTATGTTATAATAAAACAGACAAAAAGTCAATTGATAGGTGCTTGATATTTGTTTAAAAATTAGATATAATAGAAGATATTAATTAAAAATTAAAAAAACAGTATGAAAAAATTTTGAGTGGTTGCTTTGATTGTAGTAGTTGTTTTGTCATTAGGGGCAATAATGAAAAAGAATAATGAGTCAAAAAAAATGATTGGCTCAGGGGCTGAATTGATTGATTGTACTAGCCAAATAGATGAAAACCCAGAATGTTTTTTAAATGCTTTTCTGGCATGCGCGCCTGCTAAAATGGAAATAGAATCGCAAAATATAAAAGCTTCTTTAGTAGTTTTTGGAGAAAAAAACAACAAGTGCGATTATGCTATGGATATAAATGGCAGTGGCATTAAATGCTCCTTTGAAAGTCAAAATTTAACAGAAGATTTGTTTGCAGAGCTTTTGGGAGAGCCCTATGGAGAAGAAAGCGCGATAATGTCTAGTTGCGTGCAATATTAAGTTTAGTTGAAAAAAACAAGTAAATTTGTTAAAATAACAACATGTTTAATAAATTTATTAATTTTTAAAAAATGAAAAAAATAACAAGCATCGCCTTTGTGGTGATATTAATTTTGGTAGTATTTTTTGTATATATTTATGTATCAAACAATAAAAATCAAGTTAACCAAATATTAAACGAAAAAGTTATGCAAGATGTAAGCATTACTGTTTTGAAGGAAGGAGAAGGCAAAGCAGCAGAAAACAATCAAACTGTAAAAGTTCATTATACTGGTTGATTGACTGATGGAACAAAATTTGACTCTAGCTTGGACAGAGGAGAGCCATTTTCTTTTGTTTTAGGAGCAGGTCAAGTTATTCAGGGCTGAGATAAGGGTGTTTTAGGCATGAAGGAGGGAGAAATTAGAAGATTAGAAATTCCAGCTGAAATGGCCTATGGAGATAGAGATTTGGGAATTATACCAGCTAATTCAGAATTGCATTTTGAGGTAGAATTAATCGAAGTTTTTAGTGAATAAGATAATCTTGCATTTTGTAATTTTTTGTGATATAATAATTGACATAGATTAAACTTTTTAAATTATGGGTATTTTGAAGAAACCAATAAGCTTTTTTAAAGAGGCTTTATTGGAATTGAAAAAGGTTCATTGACCAACAAAGAAAGAAGCCATTGCGCTAACAGGGGCAGTTTTAGTGATTGCTACTTTTTACGCGTTATTATTGTCTGGAATGGATTTTTCACTTAGTGAAATATTGCTAAAAATCTTTTAAAAATAATTATAAGATAAAAACTTATGGCTCGACAAGAGTTGGATTTAGGTAAAAATTGATATGTTTTGCATACTTCTCCTGGTTATGAGGAGGCAGTGGCAAAAAATTTGAAATCCAGAATAGAGGCTTTTGATTTAACCGATAAAGTTTTTGATGTTTTGGTGCCTATTGAACAAAAAATAAAAATAAAAAATGGCAAAAGAACAACCTATGAAGAAAAAATTTTTCCAGGGTATGTTTTTGTTGAAATGGTTGTTGATGATACTTCTTGATATGTAGTTCGTAACACACCACATGTAACAGGTTTTATTGGAGCAGGAACAACCCCATTGCCAGTTGACAAAGGTGAAATGGATTTAATTTTTAAAAGAATTGGCGGAAGTGATCCTCATTATAAAATTGATTTTTCTGTCGGAGAAAAAGTTAAAATAATAGATGGTCATTTTAAAGATTTTGATGGAGTAATAGAAGAGATTGATGCTGTGAAAGGTCGTATTAAAGTTTCAGTAGGTATTTTTGGCCGAGAAACAAAAGTAGATGTTGATTTTCTACAAGTAAGTAAATTGTCTTAATAAAATTAGTTAATAAAATATTATATGTCAAACAAGAAAGTAAAAACAGTTATTAAATTAGAAATTCCAGCTGGGGCAGCTAACCCAGCTCCTCCAGTTGGTCCTGCGTTGGGTCAACATGGTATAAATATACAAGATTTTTGTTCTTCTTTTAATGCTCAAACTCAAGAAAAAAAAGGAGATATAATCCCAGTGGAAATTTCCGTATATGAAGACAGAACTTTTTCTTTAGCCTTTAAGGAGCCGCCAGTGGCTAGCTTGTTATTAAAAGCAGCCAATATTCAAAAAGGTGCTGCAAATCCTTTGGCTAAAAAAGTAGCTAAGATTACTAAAGATCAAGTAAAAGAAATAGCCCAAAGAAAAATGCCTGATTTAAATGCTAATGATGTTGAAGGCGCTATGAAAATTATTGAAGGTACTGCTAGAAGCATGGGCATAGAAATTATTTAATATTTTGAAAAGAAAAGCCAGCCTTTATGGGCTGGTTTTTTTGATTGAATAAATTTTTTGATTATGCTATAATAAAGAATGTATATATTAAAAAAATTTTATGGTTAGCGAAGAAATAAAAAAACAATATTTGCCAACAATAGGACTAGAGATTCATATGGAAGCAAAAACAAGAAATAAAATGTTTTGTAGCTGTTTGAACGACGCAGATGAACCAAAGTCAAACAAAAATATTTGTCCTATTTGTTTAGCTCATCCAGGAGTTTTGCCAACAATAAACAAAGAGGCAGTTGAAAAAATTTTAAAATTAGGCTTGGCTTTGAATTGTGATATTCCTGAAATAGCTAGGTTTGATAGAAAAAACTATTTTTATCCTGACTTGCCAAAAAGCTATCAAATAACACAATTTTTTAAGCCGTTTTGTTTGAAAGGCAGTTTACCTTTATTTTTAGGAGAAGAAGACTTATCAGAAGTAGCCATTACAAGAATACATTTAGAAGAAGATACTGGAAAGTTAAGTCATGAGAAAGAAAGAACTTTAGTGGATTATAATAGAGCTTCAAGGCCTTTAATTGAATTGGTGACTGAGCCAGAAATGCATGATGCTAAAACAGCTAAATTGTTTGGAGAAAGCTTGCAAGTTATTTTAAAAAGTTTAGAAATTTCTGATGCTGACATGGAAAAAGGTCAGATGAGAGTGGAAGTTAATGTTTCTGTTGCTAAAAAAAGCCTGGGTAGTAAATTGGGCACAAAGGTAGAAGTAAAAAATATTAACTCATTTAGAGCAGTAGAAAAGGCCATAAACTATGAAATAGAACGACAAATCGAACTTTTAGAAAAGGGAGAAAAAATAACTCAAGAAACAAGAGGATGAGATGATGTTAAAATGGTGACAGTTTCCCAGAGGATAAAAGAGGGTTCCGATGATTATCGTTATTTTCCAGATCCAGATTTGCCACAAATAAAAGCTTGAGGTAAAGACGGCATGTTTGATCTTGAAAAGCTAAAGAGTACTTTGGGAGAAATGCCTTATAACAAGAAAAAAAGATTGATAGCTGAATATAAAATCGAAGCAAAAAAAGCAAACCATTTGGTGGTAAATGAAAAAATCAGTAACTTTTTTGAAAGCGTTGTTTCAGAATTAAAAACCCTGTTTAAGTTGTTTGATCAAAAAGAAAAAGAGGCAGTCGGACTGATTTATAATTATTTGACTTCAGATTTGTCGGGACTCATGGCTTTGAAAGAAATTTCTTTTGACGCTTTAAAAATTAAACCTTTTAATTTTGCTAAATTGATTTTATTGATTTTAGAAAATAAAATTTCTTCTAAGGGGGCAAAAATTATTTTAGAAGAAATGTTAGAAAGCGAGAAGCGCCCAGAAATTATTATGCAAGAAAAAAATTTACAACAGGTGTCTGATAATTCAGCAGTGGTTGAAATTATTCAAGAAATTTTAGATGAAAATCCGAAAGCTATTTTAGAATACAAGGAGGGTAAAATCAATGCTTTGCAGTTTCTTATTGGTCAGATAATGAAAAAAAGCAAAGGAGCGGCCAATCCAAGCGTAGCAAAAACTTTATTAATAGAAGAACTAAAAAAATAACCTTTTAAAAACCCTCTTATTTCACTAAATAAGAGGGTTTTTGGGGCTTGTATTTTTATCAAAAAACTGATATAATAACCTAGTTAAAAGGTATTATCTTATTTTTATAATTTATTTTAAACAAGTAAAAACATGAAAAATATTAAAAGCTATCTTTTGGAATTGATTGAGGTAGTAGTGATCGCCTTGCTAATAGTTATTCCTATTAGAATGTATCTAGTCACACCTTTTTTTGTGAGAGGTCAAAGCATGCAACCAAGTTTTCAAGACGGAGATTATTTGATAATTGACAAACTAAGCTTTAGAATTTCTGATCCCGAGAGAGGCGATATAGTTGTATTTAAGGCCCCTTTAGAGCAAAGTAGTTTTTATATAAAAAGAATTGTTGGTTTGCCAAGCGAAACAGTGGAAATAAAAGATGGCGGGTTAATAGTTTATAATAGCGACAACACAGAAGGCTGAGAATTAAAAGAATCATATTTGGAAAATCATCCAAATACTCCTGGTAATATAAAAATAAAACTCCAGGCAGATGAATTTTTTGTTTTAGGAGACAACAGGGAGGCTTCTTATGATTCAAGAGAGTGAGGCAGTTTAAAGGCGGATAGAATAGTTGGAAAGGTTTGGTTGAGGTTGGCACCCATTAATAAGGTGCAAGCTTTTTCTTTGCCTAAATATTAATAATTAAATTATTATTATGCCAAAAAAAGGAATTCGTTTTGTTGATATAAAAGAAAAGCTGAACAAGAAAAGTGAGCCTAAAAGAACAACTAAAAAAGTTAAATCTGTTGATTTTAAAGCGGTAACCAAAACAAAAGATATTTTTGGTAGAAATCTGAAGGTTTGAAAAGATTTAGAAGAACAAGTTGGTGAAGTTTTAAAATTTTATCAATTTGATAGTATTGAAACCCCAATGATAGAATACAAGGATTTAATATTTAAGGGTGCTTGAAAAAACCAAGAAGAAAAAAAGAAAAGATTTTTTTGAGTTGAAAAAGCAGGTGAAAAAAGCATGATGCTTAGGCCGGATTTGATGTCAGGCATTTTAAGAAGTTATTTTGAAAACAAGATGCAAAATCAAAGCCAGCCAGTTAGATTTTTTTCTTTGGGTCCAGTTTTTATAGATGATGAAGAAAAAAACTTTAGCCAATATAGTCAGCTGACCTTAGAAGCCATTGGTGACAGTAGTGCTATCATTGAGATAGAAATAATAAATACTATAAAAAACTTATTTGAGGATTTTGGTTTTGGCAATGTTTCTGTAGAAATAGACAATATTGGATGTGAAAAATGTAAAGAAGCTTATGAAAAAGAAGTAAAAAAATATTATAAAGATATAAAAACAAAAGTTTGTACTAAATGCAAAAAGATTACCAAGGATAATTTTTTGAAACTGCTTGACTGTAATGAAGAGAAATGTAAAGCATTAAGATTTGGCTTGAAAAGTTTTGACGAATTTTGATGTTCAGAATGTAAAAATCATTTTGTAAATATTACAGAATATTTAGATTTTTTGAAAATTGAATATTCTTTGGTGGCCAATCTAGACAAATACACTCCGTTTGACAATAAAATTGTTTTTAAAGTAAATGTTTTTGATAAGGAAAAAAAATATGAAGCTGCTTTTGGCTCAAGGCACGATAATTTGATTAGAAATATAAGCAATAATGGAAAATATGGAGTGGGCTGTAATATTAACTTAAATTTGCTGTTTAAAGCCTTTAGAGAAAATGCACAAAAAAACAAACCAGAAGAAAAAGAGTTTTCCGTGTTTTTGATACAAATTGGAGATACAGCAAAAAGAAAAGCTTTTGAAGTGGTAGAAAGCTTAAGAAAAGAAGGAATTATTGCTAAAACCAATTTAAGTAAGGACAGCTTAAGAGCTCAAATATCCATGGCTGAAAAAGAAAAAGTAAATTGCATATTGATTATTGGCCAAGAGGAAGTTATCAGGGGAGAGGTGATTTTGAGAGATTTTCAATCAGGGTTGCAAGAAAGCGTTTCTTTTGCTAAACTAATACCAAATTTAATTAAACGAAAAGCAAGCAATTAATAAAAATCGAATAAATAAAGAAAATAATGGCTATTAAAATTACTAAAAAAGACAAAGAATCAACTTCAGCTTTTTTGTATAGAGCAAGTCAAGTTATACAAAAAAGTGGTGTTTTGATACAGGCAAATAAAAAGCAAACAAATAAAAAGAAAAATAACGAAAGAGGAAAGAAATTGTCAGCTCTCCATAAGATTAATTTTAAAAAAGATATCGAGTATAAGAAAAAGATGGGCTTGCCAATAAAAAAATAATTTTATGGAACCAGAGTTTTTGTTATACAACAATAGCAAGGAAGAAAGAAGAGTTGTGAATTTTGTTAAAAAAGCAACCAGCAATATTTTAAAAGCAGAAAGTTTTTTAAAAATTCTAAAAAATAGAAAAATACAAAACTTCTCTTTTTCGATAATTTTAGAAGATAAAAAAACAACAAGGAGGTTAAATAGGGAATGGCGTGGTAAAAACAAAATTCCAGATATATTATCTTTTTCTTTGTTAGAAAAAGATTTGTCAAAAACGATTTTGGGAGATATTTTTTTAACCCCAGAAAAGATAATAAAAGAATCAAAAGAAGGTCTGTTGATGGTTTTTCAGAAATTAATAATACATGGATTGCTTCATTTGCTAGGCTATGATCATGAAAAGGAAAAAAACTATTTGGAAATGAGCAAAGAAGAGACAAAAATTTTAAAAGAATTAATTAATAATTAAAATTAATATTTATGAAAAACGCCTTATTGTCATTGGATGTCGGCACAAATAATATTTATGCGGTTTTGTTTCAATGCGAACAAAAACCCCAAGTGCTGCTTTCTATAAAAAAACCTTCCAATGGCGTGAGAAAGGGCTCAATTCAAAATATTAATGAAGTTGTTCAAAATATTGACGGCCTGCTTGATGAAATTACCAGAGCAAGAGGCAAAAATGTTTCTCAAATTGTAATGAGCATTGGTGGGGCAAATGTTAGTATGACTAAAAGTCGCGGCATTGCTTTGATTTCCGGGAGAAACAATGTTGTTGATAGAGATACAATTGTTCGTTCGCAAAATTCATCAAAAGCTTTGTTTTTGCCACCAGGAAGATCAACTTTACATGCGATTCCTCAAAGATATATTGTTGATGGCAATGAATTCGATGTGGAGCCATTAGGTATGTCAGGTATGAGATTGGAAGTAGAAAGTGCTATAATAGATACAGATATTATGTCAATTAATAATGTTTCTCAAATAGCAGACAGTACAGGAGCTAGAATAACAAATATATTTGCCAATCCTTTAAGCGGAACTTATTCTACTTTGAACAGAAAAGAAAAAGACTTAGGAGTTGTTGGCATTGATTTGGGAGCTAGCACCACCACTATTTCGGTTTTTGAAGAAGGAAAACTAGTTTTTATGAAAACTATTCCTGTTGGTTGTGGCAAGATTAGCGACGATATTTGCTTATGACTTCAAATAGCTCAAGAAGAGGGAGAAAAAATAAAATTACAATCAGGAGATGCTTATCCTGATAAAGTTGACAGTAAGGAGATATTAAACTTGGGAGATTTTGTTGCAAATGAAGACAGAAAGTTTAAAAAGAAAGATTTAGCTATGGTTATTTCTGCTAGACTGGAACAAATTTTTGATTTGATAAATAAAGAGCTAAAACAAATAAATAAATTTGCTAATTTGCCAGGAGGAGCTGTTTTGTATGGAGGCGGATCTTTGATGCCACACATTATTGAACTAGCTAGAGAATGTTTAAAATTGCCAGCAAGAGTT
This sequence comes from uncultured Candidatus Saccharibacteria bacterium, assembly GCA_964475745.1. GTDB lineage: Bacteria > Patescibacteriota > Minisyncoccia > UBA6257 > JAKLIH01 > CAYGJE01. The sequence continues at coordinate 18,388 of CAYYXO010000002.1, forward strand.
GCTTTGCCGGAGGTAGAAGGTCATATTGAAGAAGATCCAGGATTTGCTGTTGCAATGGGTAATATTAAATTTATGTTTGAAGATAAAAATATATCTGATAATTGTGTTGATTCAGGTGGAGGCCTTTTGGGCAAGATATTTAAAATGTTTGATAAGTTTAATTTATAATTAATAAAATACAATAATTAACAAGAAGGATATGGCAAACACAAACAATACAAAAGAAGAAGAAGTAGTAAGAAGCTCGAGTGCAACAAGTCCAAGGCCTAAAGTAAAAATTAAAATAGTTGGTATTGGAGGGGCAGGAGGAAATATTTTGACTAGAATGTATAAAAAGAAAACAGATGGAGTTGATTTTGTTGCTATTAATACTGACACTCAAGGTCTTCATTATACTAAAGCAGATCAAAAAATAAATATTGGATTAAATGTAACAAGGGGATTGGGTGCTGGCATGGATCCAGAAATTGGTCAAAAATCTGCCGAAGAGAGTTCAAAAGATGTTGCTGAAATATTAGGCAAGCCAGATTTGATTTTTATTGCTTGTGGTTTGGGAGGTGGTACTGGCTCAGGAGCCGCTCCAATTGTTGCTAAATTAGCAAAAGATACTGGTGCTATTGTAGTGGCAGTAGTCACAAAGCCTTTCTTTTTTGAAGGAGCAAAAAGAATGGAGATAGCAAATGAAGCCTGGGAAAAATTATTTAAAAATGTTGATTCAACTATTACTATAAACAACGATAGGATATTTAATATAATTGAAAAAGATACTCCGGTACTCGATGCTTTTAAGCAAATTGATGAGATATTAAAACAAGGTGTAAAGGGTATTTCAGATTTGATAAATTATCCTGGTTTAATTAATTTAGATTTTGCTAATTTAAGAACTATTTTAAAAGATTCAGGAGAGTCAATTATTGGCATTGGTAGGGCTACTGGAAAAGATAGAGCTATAAAAGCAGCCAAGATGGCTATCGAATCTCCTTTATTGGAATTATCTATAAAGGGAGCTTCAAGAATTTTATTTAACATCAGCGGTCAAAATGATTTGTCACTTTCTGAAATAACAGAAGCAGCAAGAATTATTACTGACAATGCTGCTAAAGATTCAAAAATAATTTTTGGGGCATCTTATGACAATGAATTAAAAAGCGGTGAATTAAAAATAACAGTAATTGCCGGTGGCTTTAATAAAGAAGATGAAGGAGAAAAGTTGGTTTCTAATGAGCAGTTTGTTTCTTTTTTTAAAAAGGAAAATGATGATTTCTATAATCTAAATCAAAAAATAGACGATCAAGAAGAGGAAAATGACAATGAAGATAAAGAAATCAAAGAAGAAGATGTTTTAGAAATGGAAGAAGAAAGCAAAAAGACATTTGATTCAAAAGATGATGAGGATGATATTGATATTCCACCATTTTTGAGAAAATTTAAAAAACAAAAATAGAAAAATTTAAAAAAGTCACTAAAAGTGACTTTTTTAAATTTGTAGTTGAAAAGGATAGCAAAAATAGGCCTTTTTAGGGGTTGACTTTTTTTGGGATTTGTCTATAATATTTATACATCAAAAATAAGGCGGATGCTGGTCATAATTTTAATAATCTCTAAAAAATTATTATGAAAGAAAGCAAAAAAAATAGCCCTAAGTTGTTAAAAAATAAAGAGGCACAAAAGGAGAAAGATTTGAAGAAAGTAAAAATAGAATATCATATTAAAAAAATACAAAACAGAGATGGTTTAATAAATAGCTTTGACGAATCTAAGATACGCAATGCTATTTTTAAAGCATTTACATCTACTGGCGAAGGTGATGAGAAAACAGTTGATAAGATATTAAGTAAAGTTTTGTATATTTTAAATAAAAGGTTTAAAAAAGATGAAGCTCCAACAGTGGAAAACATTCAAGACATTGTGGAAGAATGTTTGATGACTTTTGGGTACACAGAGACAGCCAAAAACTATATTTTATATCGTGAACAACGTCGCCGTATCAGAGAAAGTAAAATTGCATCTGGTGAAGCAGTTGATATTGTTGACGAATATTTAAAAGAGCTTGATTGAGAGGTAAAAGAAAATAGTAATACCACTTACTCTTTGCAGGGCATGAATAATTATATTGCTAATTATGTTTCAAAAAAATATTGATTAAATAAAATTTATACTCCAGAAATACGAAAAGCAAATAGAGAAAACTTTTTTCACATTCATGATTTAGGAACTATAGGTGCTTATTGTTGCGGTTGAGATTTATATGATTTATTGGTAAAAGGTTTTGGTGGGGTTTCAAGCAAAATTCAATCAAAGCCACCAAAACATTTAAGAACTGCTTTAGGTCAAATTGTAAATTATTTTTATACTTTACAAGGAGAGGTGGCTGGCGCTCAAGCTTTTTCAAGTTTTGATACTTATCTTGCTCCGTTTATTCGTCATGATAAATTAAGCTATGCAGAAGTTAAACAAGCATTGCAAGAATTTATTTTTAATTGCAATGTGCCGACTCGCGTTGGATTTCAAACTCCTTTTACTAATGTTACGCTTGATTTAAAATGCCCAAGCCATACTAAGGATTTACCAGTAATTATTGGTGGAGTTCCTCAAAAAGAAACTTATGGTGAATATCAAGAAGAGATGGATCTTTTTAATAAAGTTTTATGCGAAGTATATACAGAAGGAGATGCCACTGGAAGAGTGTTTACTTTTCCAATTCCAACTTACAATATAACTAAAGATTTTGAATGAGATAATCATGCTTTTGAGGGTATTTGAAAAATGACAGCAAAATATGGCATTCCTTACTTTTCTAACTTTATTAATTCTGAAATGTCCCCAGAAGATGCTCGCTCGATGTGTTGTCGCCTTCGTCTCGATAATAGAGAGCTATATAAAAGAGGAGGAGGTTTGTTTGGGGCCAATCCAAAAACAGGAAGTGTGGGCGTGGTTACTTTAAATTTGCCAAGAATTGCTTATTTGTCAAAAACCAAAAATCAATTATTTAAAAACATTAGAAAATATATGGATTTGGCAAGAGAATCTTTAGAAATAAAAAGAAAAACCATTGAAAAATTAACAGACAAAGGTCTTTATCCCTATAGTAAATATTATTTACAAGATGTGGTAAAAATGAGAGGCTCTTATTGAGCAAATCATTTTTCTACTATTGGTATTGTTGGTGGCAATGAAGCAGCACTTAATTTTATTGGTCAAGACATTACCACAGCAGAAGGAAAAAGTTTTGTTTTGGAAATGCTGGATTTTATGAGATCTGTTTTGGTTGAATATCAAAAAGAAGACGATGGCTTGTATAATTTAGAAGCAACACCAGCAGAAGGGACAGGTTTTCGTTTGGCAAGGCTGGACAAAAAAGAATTTCCAGATATTATTACTTCTGGCACAGACAAAACGCCTTATTATACCAATTCAACACAAATGCCAGTTAATTTTTCAGATGACTTGTTTGAGGTTTTGGATTGGCAAGATGACTTGCAAACAAAATATACTGGAGGAACAGTTTTGCATGGTTTTATTGGAGAAGAAATTTCAGAATATGAGTCGGTTAAGTCTTTGATAAGAACCATTTTTACAGACTATAAATTGCCTTATTTAACAGTAACACCAACATTTAGTGTTTGCCCAACGCATGGCTATTTAGCAGGAGAGCATGAGCTTTGTCCTAAATGCATTGTGGAGCAAAAATGTGAAGTTTATTCTAGGGTGGTAGGCTATTTAAGACCAGTAGTAAATTGGCATGCCGGTAAACAACAGGAATTTAAAGATAGGGTGGAATTTACTATTAAAAGACAGTTTAATGTTTTTGATAATAAAAAAACGCCAGTAAATAAAAAATAAAATGCTTATAGGTGGTTTTCAAAAATTAACTTTAATTGATTATCCTAAGAAAATTGCAACCATTGTTTTCACAGTTGGTTGCAATTTTCGATGTGGGTTTTGCTATAATTTAGATTTGGTTATACCAAGTAGGAAAAAATCTTTGACACTAACAAAAGAAGATGATTTTTTTGATTTTTTAGCTTCAAGAAAAGGGAAATTGGAGGCAGTTGTTGTCACTGGTGGAGAACCTACTTTACAAAAAGATTTAGAAATTTTTTTAAAGAAAATTAAATCTCTGGGTTTTTTAGTTAAACTAGACACCAATGGAACAGCCCCAGAGAAAATAAAAAAATTGATTAAAAAGGGGTTGGTTGATTATATTGCTATGGACATAAAAAATCGCCTTACAGAAAGTAAATATAAAAAAATTGTTGGCACAAAAGTAGATATAAACGCTATTAAAAAAAGCATTAAACTTCTTATGGAAAATAAGATTGATTATGAATTTAGAACAACCATGGCTCCTGGAATTACCAAGGAGGATCTGTTGTCAATAGCAAAATCAATCAAAGGAGCAAAAAAATATTTTTTACAGGAGTTTAAAGATACTGAAGTAATTGACTTGGGCTGTAAAAAAGATGCCTGGTTAAAAGAAGAAGAGCTGAAAGATTTTAAAAAAGAAATTGATAAACTGGTAAAATATTCAAAAATAAGATAACATGAAAAATGTTTTATACCTAAGGCTGTTTAGATGTTTTGTAATATTTTTTATTTTTAGTCTGGTGTGACTAAATTTAAGTAATTTTTCTGTGAAGCTTTGGTTAATTTTGCTTTTATTTTTCTTAGTGATTTATTTTAAAAAAGAGTTGTTTTTATTAATCGGTTTTAATTTTAAAACTTTTGGGATAGTCTGTGCGATGGCGCTAATAAGCGCTGTTTTTGTTTACAGATTAAACTATCAAGCTGTACCAGAAGAAGCTTTAAAGGAAGCAAAAGATATTAAGATACTGATTATAAGAGATGGTGTTTTGATACAAGATTATAAAGTTGTTTTAGGGAAAATTATTAATCAAGGTGAATTAGAAGGTCAATATGTTTTTATAAAATTTGATCTTTTAGAAGATTATAAGATAGGCCAAATTGTTTTACTTAAAACTGGTTTAAAAAAAATAACCAAAACATCTTTACCCTTTGACATGTTGTTTTCCGGAAGAGTTCTTTATCAGGTTGATTTTGAAGAAATGACTGTCTTGGGTCAAGAAAATCAATTTAATTTGTTTCAAAAAATAGCCAACTTAAGAGACAAGGTTGATCAAAAAATTAAACAAGTTTTTCATTTAAAAAATTATGAGCTGGTTTCGGCTTGACTGCTAGGTAAAACAAAGGTTGTTGATTATGAATTAAATGATTTATTTAGAAGAGCTGGTATAAATCATATATTGGTTATTTCTGGAACCCATTTGTCTATTTTATTCAATGTTTTTTTATTTTTGCTTATTTTGATGCCTTTTGGATTTGCTTGGTTAAATTTTGTGCTATTGATATTTTTTCTTTTAGTTTTTTTGCTTTTAACAGGCATGTCGGCCTCTATTTTAAGAGCTTCTATTATGTGGTTTTTAATTTTATTGGCAAAAACCAAAGGTCTAATTATAAATTATACAAATATATTGTTTTTATTGGTTTTAGTGGTGGCCTTGATAAATTCATGAGTGATTGTTTATGATGTTGGGTTCCATTTGAGCTTGCTGTCAATTGTTTCCTTGGTTTATATTTTCCCCATTATTCTATTTTATTTTGAAAAGGCAATGCTAATTAAAGGCAAGTTGGTTAAATATTTTGGTTTTGTTTTTTTAGCTTCATTGGCGATATCAATCGGGCTTTTTCCTTATTTGGTTTTTGTTTTTAAAGAGTTTAATTTTTTGAGCATGTTTTTTAATGTATTACTAATGCCTTTAGCGGCTATAGCTTTAATCTTAGTATTTGTGACGCTATTAGTCTCTTTCTCATGGTTGTTTTTAGGGCAAATACTTGGCTTTTTTTCAGCTATAGCAATAGATCTTTTTATGTGGTGTTTGACGTTTCTGGGTGATTTTGGCTTGAGAGGCAATGTTTTAATGTTTAATTTAAACTATATGGTTTTGATTTATTATCTTGGCTTGTTTGTTTTGGTCGTTGATTTTTATAAAAAACATAAAAAATTAACTTTAAATTTATAATATGATAGAAAAAGATTTTTTGAAAAAAGGCTTGGTTTTTATTTTGATAGTTTTGAATGTTTATGTTTGAAGCTTGGTGGCTAATTTTTTGTTTTTTAAAAGAAGCGTTAATTTTTTAGATGTTGGCCAAGGAGATAGTGCCTTGCTTGTTTTTAAATCTGGCAATATTCTAATAGATGCAGGGAAAAGAAATTATGTTTTAAAGCCATTAGCAAAAACATTGCCTTTTTTTGACAAGACAATTGACTTGGCTATAATTACTCATGCAGATACAGATCATTTCGAAGGACTTTATTTCATTTTAGATAATTATAATGTGCGACTGGTAATGATAAACGACTTTCATACAAAATCTGAAAGCTATAAAAAACTTTTAAATAAAATAGCAGAAAAAAACATTAAGGTGGTTTATGGTGTTTTTGGTGCAAAAGTTTTAGGGGAAGATTTTAATATTGAAGTCTTGTTTCCACAAAAAGAAGAAATTGACATTAAAAAAACTAACGAAAATTCAATTGTAGCGAATGTTTTTGCTTTAAAAAATAACTTTTTATTTACTGGCGATATAAATGATAAAATTTTAGAAAAAATTTTAAAAAGGAATGTGCACTTAGAAGTTGATTTTTTGAAATTGCCTCATCATGGTGCTAAAAATTCTCTGAATAAAAAGATTTTAGAATACTTTAACTTTAAGAAAGTGATTGTTTCTGTTGGCAAAAATAGCTATGGCCATCCCAACAAAGAGATCATCGAAATGATAGATTTTTTTAATAGAGGGGTTTTGAGAACAGACGAATTAGGCACAATTAGATTTTCTGAGTCAAAAGAGGGCAAAAACAGTGTTTTTATTGGCAATTAGGCTATTTTGGCTATTGTATTTTTTCGTTTTTTTTGATAAAATATAAGTATAAAAATAATTATTGTTTTATGAATTTAAACGAGATAAAGGCCTTAAAAGAAAGGCTGGCAAATGAATTAAAAAAAATAGAAAATATTTGTGATTTAGAGCAATTTAGATTAAAATATTTGATAAGAAAAGGAGAAATAAATGATCTTTTAGAAGACCTCAAGGGGCTTTCTTTGGAAGAAAAAAGAACCTTTGGGCCAGCGCTAAATGACTTTAAAAAAACCATTGTTTCTTTGTTTGAGGAAAAAAAGAAAAAAATAGTACTAAGTTGCGAGGAATGTTTTTTTGATTATACAGCTCCTGGAAAAAAACAAGAAATTGGATCCTTACATCCAATAACTTTAATTACCAAAAAGATTTTGGAAGTTTTTAATTCTTTTGGGTTTGAGATTTTTGAGACAAATGAAGTCGAAAGTGAATACTATAATTTTGATAGTTTAAATATTGCCAAAGACCATCCAGCTCGCGATATGTGAGATACTTTTTGATTAGATAAAAAATATGTTTTGCCTCTAGGAGTGAAAAGCGAAAAGTATAAAGCAGAAAATTTATTATTAAGAACTCATACCAGTCCAGCTCAAATGCGCTACATGGAAAATCACCAATCTCCCATAAGGATGATAACTCCAGGAAAATCTTTTAGATATGAAGCTACTGATGCAAGGCATGAGTTTCAGCTTCATCAGATAGAGGCACTCATGATAGATAAAGATATTAGTATTGCTAATTTTAAATCCATCATTACAGATTTAATAAGAACCATTTTAGAAGACAAGAGTCTAGATGTTAGATTTAGACCAAGCTATTTTCCTTTTGTTTCTCCTGGCCTTGAGATTGATGTCGAGTGTTTTAAGTGTCATGGAAAAAATAAAAACAAACATTGTTCTTTGTGCTCAAATAGTGGCTATATAGAAATGATGGGTGCTGGTATGGTCCATCCAAATCTATATAAATCAGCAAAATGAGATAGTTATGACTATCAAGGATTTGCTTTTGGTTTGGGTGTTGAGCGTTTTGCCATGTTAAGATATCAGATACCAGATATTCGTATTTTTAATTCCGGTGATTTAAGATTTGTTAAACAATTTAAAAGGTTCTAGTAACTAATTAAAATTATTTTATGCTTTATTCATATAATCTGTTACAAAGTTTTATAAAACAAAAATTGGTTAGCCCTAGCCAGCTAAATGATGCTTTTAATATTCATTTGGGCGATTCTTCTTATGAAAAAAATTCAACGGACTATGTTTTTAATATAGAATTGACGCCAAATAGAATCGGCTCTTTGTCGGGGCATAGATTTTTGGCAGATGAAGTCTGTGCTATGTTTGATTTTGATTTAAATAAAAAAGAAACTTTTAAAATAAAAAAAGTTCCTCAAAGTAAGCAGTTTTTATTTAAATTAAAAAATGATGCAAAAAAATCTTGTACCTATTATTCTAGTTTGATATTAACAGATATAAAAATTAAAGAATCGCCAAGGTTTATTAAAGACGCTTTATCAAGCTGTGGTATTAAGTCAATAAACAATGTCGTTGATATCACTAATTATGTTATGCTGGAGCTAGGCCAGCCAATGCATGCTTTTGATTATGAAAAAGTTATTGGAAATAAAATAATAATTCGACATGCTTTTTTTGACGAACAAATTGTTAGTTTGACGGGCGAGGTATATGATTTAAATAAAGATATTTTGGTGATTGCTGATACAAAAAGACCGATGGCTATTGCTGGAATTAAAGGAGGCTTAAATCATGAAGTAGATGATCAAACAAAAACTATCGCTCTAGAGAGTGCTAATTTTAATGCTAATGAAGTTTATCGATCATCAAAATCTTTAGGATTGACAACAGATGCTTCAGTGAGGTTTAGCCATAACCCTTCTTTAAGCTTAGCAAAAGAAGCCATGATAAGGGCAGCTGAGTTGCTAGTTAAATATGCTAATGCAACTATTGCAAGCAATGTTTTGGAAACAAATGATTTTACTGACAAGGCTTTGATAGTTCCTTTTAATTTGGAAAAGGCAAATAAAATTATAGGAGAAGAAATTAAAGAAAAACAATATAAAAAAATATTAGAAAAATTAGGCTATAAAATTAAAAAAATATCACAAATATTATGAAATGTTTCAGTGCCAAGTTATCGCACCAATGTTGTGGCATTAGAAGATGTGGTTGATGATATTGTGAGAATTTATGGCTTGAACAATGTTAAAGCTATCACTCCTAAGATAGAGCTAAGAGCACCAAAAATCAATGAATTTTATTTATTTAAAAACCAAATAAAAGATTATATGGTCTCTATGGGTTTGTCAGAACTTTATAATTACAATTTTATTAGCGAAGCGGATAAGGAAGTTTTGCCTAAGCAAGTTAAAGAAAAAATCATCCCTCTTTTAAATGCTATGAGCAACAACTTGAAATATTTAAACCCAACATCTTTAATTTCATTAGTTAAAAATGTAAATACAAACTTGTCTTACTTTGAAAAAGAAAAGTTTTTTGAAATAAAGAAAAGTTTTTGACAGGAAAAAGATGTTATTTTCGAAAAACCTTTCTTAAGCTTTTGTTTGTTTGATTCAACTAAAAAGCAAAAGGAAGAAGATATGCTGTTAGAAGCAAAAGGAATGTTAGAAACTTTGTTTGAAAAAAGTGGCATTGATAGTTCCTCGTATTATTTTTCAGATAAATTAGAAAGAGATTTTCAGGAAAACAATCAATTTTTCAAAAAGATTTTATTTGTTTGTGACAAGAAAAATGAGAAAATTGGTTATTTTGGCATTCTTGATGATGAAATAAAGTTAAAATATAAAATAAAAAATGATCAAAAAAATGTTTTAGCGGTGTTATCCGAACTAGATTTAGAAAAATTATTCTACATGGCAAGAAGTGCTATTGACTTTAGACCACTACCAAAATATCCAGCGTCAATAAAAGACATCTCTGTTTTAGTTGATAAAAAAGTTCTAATTAATGATGTCATGATGAATATGTTTTCCATTGGCATAGATCAACTAAAAGATGTCGATGTTTTTGATATTTATGATAAAGGAGAAAATGATGCTAAAAAAAGTTTGTCTTTTCATTTGATTTTTAGAAGTGATGAAAAAACATTGACTAGCTGCGAGATAGACCTATACGTAGAAAAAATAAAAAAACACTTAATAAAACAAGGTTATATTATAAGATAAGTTTTTAATATGAAAATAAAAATAAATAAGGTTTCTAGCAAGGTAGATAAAAAAGAAGAAAAAGCTATAAAAACTAATTTAACTAAAAAAGAAGGAAAGCCAAAAAAAGAAGTGGTTTTAAAAAATGAGGAAGCTAAAGACAATGGCTATACAGCTGAAAGTATTCATGTGCTTGAAGGCTTAGACCCGGTAAGAAGAAGGCCAGGCATGTATATTGGTTCAACTGGTATTTCTGGTTTGCACCATTTGGTTTGAGAAGTTTTTGACAATGCCATTGATGAAGCTTTGGGTGGTTTTTGTGATAATATAAAAATTGAATTATTAGAAAATAATCGCGTTAGTATTTTTGATAATGGTAGAGGTATTCCAGTTGATGTTCATAAACAAACAAAAAAATCCGCTTTAGAAACTGTTTTGACGGTTTTGCATGCTGGTGGTAAATTTGGTGGAGGATCTTATAAAATTTCTGGCGGTTTGCACGGTGTGGGTGTGTCAGTGGTAAATGCTTTGTCTAGCTACTTAAAAGCAGAAGTATACCGAGAAGGTTTTATTTATTGCCAAGAATATAGCTGTGGCAAGCCGTTAACAGAGGTCAAAAAGACTCAAACAAAAGAAAAAATAATGCATGGCACTCGGATTACTTTTGAGCCAGATGCAACCATTATGCAAGAAATAAATGTAGATTGAAAAACCATTTTAGATCATGTTAGGGAGCAAGCTTATTTGGTTAGAAAAATAAAAATAGATATTTCGGATAAAAGAGACCCTGAAAATCAAAATGACTATGTTTTTTATTTTGAAAATGGTATTGTTGCCTTTCTAAGTTATTTGATAAAAGACCACAATACAAGGTCAATACAGAAAAATATCTTTTTTACTGAAGAGACTTCCAATGAAATAGAAGTTGAGATTGCTTTGAGCTATACCACAGAGATTGAAACTTCCGAGTTTGCTTTTGCCAATAATATTCATACTCCAGAAGGAGGCATGCATTTAACCGGCTTTAGAGCCGCCTTAACAAGAGTTTTAAATGATTATTTAAAAAAGAACTATCCAAAAGAAAATTTATCACTAACAGGAGAAGATGTAAGGGAAGGCTTGATGGCAATTATTGCTGTAAAATTAAAAGAGCCTCAGTTTGAAGGTCAAACAAAGTCAAAACTTGGCAATCCAGAAGCAAGAGCTGCTGTTGAGCAAGTTATGTCAAAAGCATTTAGAGATTATTTAGAAAAGAACCCAGATGATGTAAAAAGAATTTTAGAAAAATGTTTAGTTTCAGCTAAGGCAAGATCTGCTGCAAAGCTAGCAAGAGAAAATGTTTTGAGGAAAAGTGTTATGGAAAACACCACTTTGCCAGGAAAATTAGCTGATTGTATTAGTCGTAAAGCAGAAAATTCTGAATTGTTCATTGTTGAGGGCGATAGCGCTGGCGGCTCGGCCAAACAAGGAAGAGACCGTCATACTCAAGCCATTTTGCCTTTGCGAGGAAAAATTTTAAATGTTGAAAAGGCTAGATTAGATAGAATGATGACTTCAGAAGAAATTAAAGCGGTTATTTTAGCTTTGGGAACTTCAATTGCAGAAGATTTTAATTTGAGCAAATTGCGTTATCATAAAGTTGTTTTGATGACTGATGCTGATGTAGACGGTGCTCATATTAGAACATTGCTTTTAACATTGTTTTATAGATATTTCTTAGGAGTAGTAGAAGGTGGATTCTTGTATGTTGCTCAGCCACCTTTGTATCGTATTCAAAGAGGTAAAGATTTCAGATATGCTTATACTGAAGGAGAGAAAGAAAAAATGATAGATGAGCTATTAAAGATAAAAGAGGCTAAAAAAGAAGCAGGAGCTAAAAAAGAAGAAAAAAATGAAGAAGAATCTCCAGAAGAAGTAGCAGAAGAAGTTTCAGACGAAATGAAAAAATACAAGGGATTAATAATCCAAAGATATAAAGGTTTGGGAGAAATGAACCCAGAGCAATTATGAGAAACAACTATGGATCCTAAAACAAGAATATTAAAAAAGATTACTATTGATGATGCTAAAGAAGCAGACCGTTTATTTGACATTTTGATGGGAGAGGAAAGAATGCCTCGTAAAAAGTTTATCCAAGTGCATGCTAAAAAAGTTAAAAACTTAGATGTATAATAAAATTGTTTTATGATAGATAAAAAAGGAACAGAACATTTATTAGAGCTTTCTAGATTAGAAATATCAGAAAGCGAAAAAAAAGATCTTCAAAATGACTTGAAGTTGATTTTAGAATATATCGACCAGCTTGAAGAGGTTGATGTTACTGGAGTTGAGCCAATGACAGGAGGCACTTTTAACATTAATGAATACAGAAAAGAAGATTTCAAAGAAAATGATTTCGAAAAAGATCCTTTACTTTCATCAGCACCAAAACAAAGCGATGATTATTTTGAGATAAAAAATATTTTTTAATAAAAACTATGATAGAAGAAATACAATTAAAAATAAAAGATGGTAGCTTAACTGTTGAAAATCATATCAACCATTATTTGTCTAAAATAAAAGAGCAAAATAAAGAAATAAATTCTTTTTTGGAAGTTTTTAGCGATTTTTCAGGAGATATAAATGCAAGTGAAATAAACATAAAAAATGCTAAGGCAAGAAAACTAGATGCCGTAGCTATTGCTATAAAGGATAATATTTTGATAAAAGGCAAGAAAGCAACCGCGGGCTCTTTAATGCTAAAAGATTATCAAGCAACTTATGATGCCACTATAATAAAAAAGATAAAAGAAGAGGGTGGTATTGTTATAGGCAAGACAAATTTAGATGAGTTTGCGATGGGGTCTTCAAATGAAACTTCTGCCTTTGGAGTAGTAAAAAATCCAAGAGATTTGTCAAAAGTTCCAGGAGGTTCTTCAGGTGGATCAGCTGCTGCTGTATCAGCTGGTATGTCAGATGTTGCTTTAGGATCTGATACAGCTGGTTCTATAAGGCAGCCTGCTAGCTTTTGTGGCGTGGTTGGCTTTAAACCAAGCTATGGAGCAGTTTCAAGATTTGGTTTAATAGCTATGTGTTCATCTTTGGATGTTATTGGTCCAATTGCTAAAAATGTTTCTGATTGTGAAAAAGTTTTTGAAGTAATTTCTGGTAAAGACCAATATGATCACACAACCATAGAAGTAGAAGCTTACGAAAAAGAATGACAAGAAGAAGATTTAAAAGGATTGACCATTGGAGTGCCTAATGAATATTTTGTAGCAGGAATTGAAGAAGAGGTGGAGTTAAAAGTTAAAGAGCTAGTTATGAAATTGCAGTCATTAGGAGCAAAGATAAAAAATATTTCTTTACCACATACAAAATATGCGTTGCCTTGTTATTATATTATTATGCCTGCTGAGGTTAGTTCTAATTTAGCTAGATATGATAATATAAGATACGGCACAAAAATAAAAGACTTAGAATCTCTAAAAATTAATAATTTGAAAGAATTATATTTTAAGACAAGGGGGGTAAACTTAGGAAGAGAAGTAAAACGAAGGATTTTATTAGGAGCTTATGTTTTGTCAAAAGGGTATTATGATGATTATTATCTAAAAGCTCAGAAAGTAAGAGCTTTGATAAAACAGGATTTTGATAAAGCTTTTTCTGAAGTTGATTTAATTATTACCCCCACAAGCCCAAAGGTTGCTTTTGGTTTTGGTGAAAAAAATAAAGATCCAATTTCAATGTATCTATCAGATATCTTTACTGTACCAATGAATTTGGCAGGTATTCCAGCTATTAGTTTGCCATTAAAAGAAAATAAAAATAATTTACCTATTGGCGTTCAATTGGTGGCCAATTTTAAACAAGACAAAAAACTTTTAAAGATTTCTAAATTAATAGAAAAAATAATAAACTAATATGCCGGAAAATATTTTTGAGAACCTACTATCTTTTGCAGATTTACAAGAAGCAGCTAGAGAAGTTGTTCCTCTGCTTTTAAATGACTGAACTTTAGATTTGTTGTTTTACCTTCGAATTGCTGGGTTTGTTTTAGCAGTCATTTTTTTACTAGCAGCCTTGCTTTTTTACTTTAAAGTAAAAAAATTAAGAAAGCCAAAACCAGCTAAAATAGGGCTTAGCTCTCTTGATAAAGACTCGCTTTTAAACGAAAAAAATCTAAAAACTATTGAGAAAAAAATAGCAGATTATATTGCTTTTGATAATATTCTATATTGAAAGCTTGCTTTAGCAGAAGCAGATAGTTTGTTGGGTAAAGTTTTGGCAGAAATTGGTTTTAAGGGAAGTGATATCTATGAGAAATTGTGTAATGCCAAAAATCATATTGATATCGATTTAGAAGTGCTCAAAGATGCCCATATAAAAGTTTCGGATATCTTAGATGACAACAACTATCTTTTAACAAGAGGAGAGACGGAGCAATTAATAGCGATATATCATAAGGCAATTGAAGATTTGAAGAAACTATAACAGTTGACAAGCATAACTTTTTATGCTATAATACGAGTAGATATAAAACCTATTATTCTGATAGGTTTTTTTGTTTTGAACCTTAAAAAATTTTTATCTGCCTTTGTTGGCAGTCAAAATATATATATGTTTATGTTTATTTTTTGTTTTTAATTTTAGAAAATAAAAAGGAGAAAAAAATGTTTAAAAGTTTTTTGTTGGTCATACTTGTTGCCTTGTTTTCCGTTTTTTCTTTGAAAGTTGAAAATACGATGGCGTATGAGATATTGCATCCTCAGGCCGTATCTCTGGACTCACCTAGAATTAGTGCAAGTTTTAGGGTGGGTTATCAGCATGAGCATTTTTTTGTTTTTGATAACATTGCGCCTTTCGGAACTTACTTCAAAGTTGAAAAGTGTAAAGTTGATGGTGGTCTAGAGAATGCTACCGTGGAGATTTACAGAGTTCCTGATGGCAAGACAGCCGCAGAAGTTTTACCCACCTTTTCAAATGGTGGGGCAGAACTTATAATGGTTATGCCAGAAGATGGGTACGATCTTTTGGCCAAAGGACAATATATAATTAAATTAATTGGGCCAAAATGTATGGCTCGAGTTAATTTAATTTGGAACCCCAGGAGGGTTCCGTAGGGGGAAGGTAATATGAAAAATAAAGTCGAAATGGCCTCAAATATGGCGGCAACGCTCTTGTCGCTATATTTAGCAGTAATTTTTTTTCAAGGTATTGTTGTTGTGCAAAGAATTGAGATCACTTGGTTCTTTGCTTTTGTAGCAGGGATATTTTTTGGGAGAGCGTTAGCACTTTGTTTCAAAAAGGAGAAAAATAAAAAATAAATAAAAATACAAAGGAGGTGTAGCCTAGATGGAGGCCGCCTCCTTTTTTGTTATTTTAAGAGGGTTTAAGGGCTTTGTTTATAGCCTTGTTTTATCCACTATTTTTACACATTTAGGGGCTTGACTTTTGATTTAAATATGCTATAATATAAAACAGTTAACTAATATTAAAAGTTCATATTCTTATGAATAAAAGAGATTCAAAAAACAGTTTAAAATTCAGGTGGTAAAAACACAGAGTTTTTCTTTGTGATTATACCGCTTGTCAAAAGCGGTTTTTTAATTCTCTAATAGTATTGGTTGATCTTTGAAAAAAGAATAAGGGTAAAATGTATTTTCATTGGAAAATTAAATAAAAAACTTAATTGAAGTTTCTTCAATGCTTTAATTAAGATGAGGAGGTTAAGAGCAGATTGTGGATGCCTTGGCATCAAAAGGCGATGAAGGACGTGGCGTAACTGCGATAAGCTTCGGGGAGGCGTGTAGCAACCTTTGATCCGGAGATTTCCGAATGGGGAAACCCAGTAGACCTTTAAAAAGTCTATTACTTTACTATCGAAGGGTAGTATTGAGCAAACCTAGGGAAGTGAAACATCTCAGTACCTAGAGGAAAAGAAAACAACTTGTCTGTTTTTTATTTTTGGAGTTCAAAATTTTCTCCAAAGATAAAACACAGCAAACATTCCCTGATTAGTGGCGAGCGAAACGGGAACAGCCCAAACCCAATAAATTTTACTTTGTAAAGTTTTCTGGGGGTTATAAGAAGTGCAATTTGTCGAAAGACAAGAAGGTCAATCAAAGTTAATGATTAGTCGAAATGACTGGAAAGTCATGCCAAAGAGAGTGAAAGCCTTGTAGACAAAAATCGTTAACTACCTTTTGTACTATCTTGAGTACTTCGAAGCAAAGGTGACTTCGGAGGAATTATCCTGGACTACACAGGAAAGGCTAAATACTTTTGATGACCGATAGTGAACAAGTACCGTGAGGGAAAGGTGAAAAGCAGCCTGATTAAGGCGATGAAATAGTATCTGAAACAATCATGCTTACAAGGAAGTGGAGACCGGTTGATAATTTATTATCAATGGTTCACACTGTGCCTATTGAAGAATGAGCCGGCGAGTTTACCCATACTGCTTATTTAATCTGCTGAGGCAGAGTAGGTGTAGCGAAAGCGAGTGTTAATAGCGCGTATCAGGTTTACCTGAGTGCAGTATGTGTAAGACCCGAAGCCAGATGATCTTACCATGAGCAGGATGAATCCTACGTAAAACTAGGAGGAGGTCCGAACCAGTTGATTGTTCAATATCTTTGGATGACTTGTGGTAAGGAGTGAAATGCTAATCGTATCTGGGAATAGCTGGTTCTCTCCGAAATAGCTTTAGGGCTAGCGGTTTATTTATCATAATGGGGGTAGAGCACTGGATGGTGTGTGATTGGGGGAAACCCCGCCGCAGCAATCAAACTCCGAATACTGTTATGTAATGTAAGCCAGTCAGACTGTGGGGGCTAAGCTTCATAGTCAAAAGGGTAAGAGCCCAGACCACCAATTAAGGTCCCTAAATTTAGTTAAGTGTTTATTAAAAGGTAGTGATTCACCGAAGACAGCTAGGAGGTTGGCTTAGAGGTAGCCATCCTTTTAAGAGTGTGTAACAACTCACTATCATATCCCGTAAGGGAATGGTGAATTGCGCCGAAGATGTACGGGGGCTAAAACTAAATACCGAAATTGTGGACTTTCTTCTTTTAGAAGGGAGTGGTAGGAGAGCGTTTCTTATTCGCTGAAGGTTGATCCGTGAGGGCAGCTGGAGGATAAGGAAGAGAGAATGCCGGCACAAGTAACCGCAAATCCGATGAGAAATCGGATCACCGTAAGCCCAAGGTTTCCTTGGCAATGTAAATCAGCCAAGGGTTAGGCGGTCCTAAGGCGATGACGAAAGTCGTAGTCGATGGATTACTGGTTAATATTCCAGTCCTTTTATTTGTTCTGACGGAGGGACGGAAGACAAAAGGTAGAGCGTCTTAGTGGTTTGACGTTGTAAGACATAGAGTTGCAAATTAGGCAAATCCGGTTTGCTGAATTCAATTTCAAAACTCAAGTCCAACAAAAGGGAGAAGTTTCTTCTTTCGATTCTACTGAAGAGCTTTCCAGGAAAAGCTTCTAAAGATAAACAAATAAAAACCGTACTAAAACCGACACAGGTGGGCGAGGCGAGTAGCCTCAGGTGAACGGATGAGACCTCGTTAAGGAACTAGGCAAAAAAGCGGCCGTAAGTTAGCGATAAGGCCTGCCATCAGTAGCAATATTGATGGCCGCAGCGAAAGTATGCTTGGCGACTGTTTACCAAAAACACAGGTCCCTGCGAACCAGTAATGGGATGTATAGGGGCTGATGCCTGTCCGATGCCAGAAGGTGAAAAATGGCTGTCTTATGTCGTAAGATGTAAGGCTGACCGTTCTAAGCCCTGGTCAATGACAGCGGTAACTATAACCGTTCTAAGGTAGCGTAATTCCTTGTCAGGTAAGTTCTGACGTGCATGAAAGGTATAACGATCGAGCAACTGTCTCAACGAGGTGTCCGGTGAAAATGCGTGTCCAGTGAAGACGCTGGGTACCCGTAGTTAGACGAAAAGACCCTAGAAGCTTTACTATAGCCTGACATTGGTTTTAGGTTTTGAATGCGTAGTGTAGTGGTGAGGATTTGAAGTTTTGGTTCCGGCCAAAATGGATCCGACAATGAAACAGCCATCTTTCTTAATTTAAAATCTAACCCGAGTAGAAAAACTATTTGGGAACAGTGTTTGGTGGGTAGTTTTTGTGGGGCGCAATCCTCCTAAAAAGTAACGGAGGAGCCTATTAAGGTTGGCTATCCCGAGATGGAAATTCGGGAGGTAGTGTAAAGGCAAAAGCCAGCTTTATAGCAAGGAAGACATTCCGCGCTATTGCGAAAGCAGAGCTTAGTGACCCGACACCACTTTGTAGAAAGGGTGGAGATTTCGGATAAAAGTTACTCTAGGGATAACAGGCTGGTGGGGCCCGAAAGTTCACATTGACGGCTCCGTTCGGCACCTCGATGTCGGCTCATCACATCCTGGGGCTGAAGCAGGTCCCAAGGGTTCGGCTGTTCGCCGATTAAAAAGATACGCGAGCTGGGTTCAATACGTCGTAAGGCAGTATGGACTCCTATCTACTACGGGCGTTAGATATTTGAGAGGACTTGACCATAGTACGAGAGGACCTGGTTGAACAAACCTCTGGTGTATCGGTTGTACTACCAAGTGCATTGCCGAGTAGCTACGTTTGGATGAGATAAACGCTGAAAGCATCTAAGTGTGAAACTCACCTCAAGATTAGATATCTTAGGATCCTAAGAGATTATTAGGTTGATAGGCTCTAAGTGTAAGGCCAGTAATGGTTTTAGCTGAGGAGTACTAATTTCCATTTCCTCATCTTTATTAAAGTATTAAAGTATATATTTTATTCCTTATTCTTTTCAAAAAATTAAATTGGGCTGGTGATTAATTGTGATATGTCCCACTCGTTTCCATTTCGAACACGATAGTGAAAGTATCATGACTCGATAATACTCGCAAGGGGAAAGTAGAGTTTGCCAGCCCTTATATGTCGGCGGTCTTGGTTTTACCAAGACCGCCGGCTTTTTAATTAAAAAACTTTTGCTTGTATTTTATTAAAAAATTTAGTATAATGTTTTTTAGTTAAGAAAAAATATTATGTCAAAAAGATTTTTTAAACAAATAGTTGCTTCGTTTTTATCTTTGCTAGTTTTAGTTATAGTAGGATTTGGTTTTTCAAGATTATTTAAATCCAAGCCAGTTGTTTTTGATCCAAGAAAAGCAGAGATAGCTTCTTTAAATACTTTCCAATTTGAAAGTAACGCTTTTTGAATGACTCAAGGAGATCGTTATTTTGTTTATAGCCGAGTAACAAATCCAAATGATAATTGAGGAGCAAAGAGTTTTGACTTTGTTTTTGATTTTGTTCAGAGACAAGAAGAGCTAGAAAGATCCGTTAGAAAGATTTCTGGTAGAGACTATATTTTACCAAGACAGACAAAATATATTTTAGCCTTTGTTGAAACTGCCAATCTTTCTTTTGACAGCATAAATTTTCAAGTCAATGACAGAAATGTTGACTGAGACAAACCTATGAGTGAAGAATTTTTAAACCCAAATTTATTTAGTATAACCAACATAAATCTAGCAACAGGTACAGGTCAAATTATTGCTCCAAGAGAACAAGAAAGCACTTTGTTTTATGAATTTAAAAAAGATTTAAAAATGGGAGACAAGAACGAAGATGTTTTTAATTTGCAATCTGTTTTAGCTCAAGATAGAGAAGTTTATCCAGAAGGGCAGATTCATGGAAGTTTTGATTTAGCAACTTACAAGGCAGTCATTAGATTTCAACATAAAAATGGCATCCATCCCCAAACAGGCATAGTGGATTATAAAACCAGAGAGATTTTAAACCAAATGTTTGGTGGGTCAAGAAGCGAAGCAATCCAAAGAGGCGGCT
The DNA here is from genome assembly GCA_964475745.1 of uncultured Candidatus Saccharibacteria bacterium. Lineage (GTDB taxonomy): Bacteria > Patescibacteriota > Minisyncoccia > UBA6257 > JAKLIH01 > CAYGJE01. Next base: position 38,344 of record CAYYXO010000002.1, read on the forward strand.
TTTCCTTTGATAGCAATTTACAATTTGGAGATGCTGGCTCTGAAGTAAGAGAATTACAAAGAGTTTTAGCACAAGATCCAACAGTTTATCCAGAAGCAAGAATTACCGGCAATTTTGACTATTTATTAAAGCGAGCTTTAGAGCGTTTTCAAGAAAAACATTCTTTGCGAATAACAGGCGAATTTGACACACCAACAAGAACAAAATTAAATTCAATTTTAACTTCTCAAGATGGTGCAGCTGAAATAGCTCCTGGCTTGACGGCAGAATTATCCTTTACAGTTTTTAATAATTCCAATACATCTTTTAGAGAAGTTGCTTTGGTTGGCTTTTTATGTGATACTCAAAATAAAGTAGTTGCTGTTTCAAGAAATACTATTCAATTAATGTCTCAAAGGAACCAAAATGTTTCTTTTTCTTGAGTTCATAATCTAGGCGAAAATGTAAAAGTTTGTCCAAATGGGTTGCAAGCCTATACAAATGTTTTCGATGTCAATAATATTATAAGATAAAATGATGGTTTATTTAGTTAAGAATTGAAAAATATTTGTAAGTGTTTTTTTGTTGACAACATTAAGTTTGCTTATTTTAGCAAGTTTAAGCATGAATCCAGTTGATAATTTAGATGCCTTTTATAGGCAGCTAGTTTTTTTTGTGATAGCAACAGTTTTTCTAATATTTTTTGCAAAATTTGATTATAATTTGCTTAAAAATCATTCTTTTTTTATCCTAGGAAATTATTTTTTATGAAATTTTTCTTTGATATTGTTGTTAGTTTTATCTCCAGTTACAAGAGGTACTAATCGTTGGTTTGATCTAGGTTTTTTCAGTTTACAGCCAGTTGAGTTTGTAAAATTAGCTTTGATTTTAGTACTAGTGAAGTTTTTATATCGACGCAATTTAGAAATTTGAAATTTAAAAAATATTATAATCAGTGGAATATTTTTAGGCATACCTTCGGTTTTGGTTTTGCTGCAACCAGACTTGGGCCCAGTAGTGGCAATGTTTTTAATTTGATTAATTTTACTTTTGGTTTGTGGGCTGAGGTTCAAGCATTTATTAATTATGATAGTGTCGGTTTCGTTGGTGGCTATAGTTGGTTTTAATTTTATACTTCACGATTATCAAAAAAATCGTTTAATTTCTTTTTTAAATCCAAACTTAGATCCCATGGGCTTAAATTATAATCAACTTCAGTCAATGATAACCATAGGGAGTGGTCGTTTTTGAGGCAAAGGTTTGGGTTGAGGAACTCAAACTCAATTACAATATTTGCCAGAAACAAAAACAGATTTTATTTTTGCTGCCATTTCAGAAGAACTGGGGTTTTTAGGTGGCACCATTATTTTAGGAAGTTTTTTGTTAATGTTTAGTTATTTTGCAGATGCTTTAACTATAGCAAAAAATAATTTTAGCAAGCTTATTATCATTGGTTTTGGAGTGAAAATATTTTTAGAAACAGTTATAAATATAGGCGTAAATGTTGGGTTTTTGCCTGTTGTGGGCACAGCATTGCCTTTTATAAGTGCTGGAGGATCTCATTTAATTGTAGATTTTATTATGGTCGGTATAATTTTAAATATTGTTAATGGACGTAATTACTAATTATGAAAAAAATAATTTTTGCTTTTGGTTTGCTTTTTGTTTTTAGTTTCGTTTATTTAAGTATTAATAAAAAAACTACTTTAGAAGAAAAGTATTTCATTGTTGAACCTAGGCAATCTTTTTTATCAATAATTGATGATTTGCATAGCGAAGGAATAATTAAAAATAGATATTTTTTCAAAGTTTTTGTTTTTTTGAGAGGAAGTCATAGGGATTTTAAACCAGGCGAATATTATTTTAATGGCAGTTATTCAATGAAAAATATTTTAGAAGAGCTAAAAAACAACAAAGGTATATCAGTAACCATAGTTGAAGGCTATAATATTTATCAAATAGAAAAATTGCTTTTAAAAAATGAAATACTTTCATCAAAAGGAGAGCTAGTAGATTTTCTAGTCAAAGATGTGGATCTGAAAAAATATCCTTTTTTAAGATATGTTCCACCAGAAAATAATCTAGAAGGATTTCTATATCCTAATACCTATTATTTTTTAAAAAATACTAGCATAGAAAGAGTGGTAGAAAACTTTTTAGATCATTTTAATGAAAATATTTATATATTAGTTAAAGATAAAATAGCTTTAGACGAGTTTTATTATAAGCTTATAAAGGCTTCTTTCTTGGAAAAAGAAATATATCATAAAGAAGATATGCCTTTAGCATTAAGCGTAATAAATAACCGTCTTGATATTGGTATGAGGTTGCAAATAGATGCTACTTTATGTTACCCAAAATTTATGTTACAATATGAAAAAGACCAGGTTTTAAGATGCAATCAGGTTTTAGCAAGCGATAAGCAGATGACATCAGAATATAACACTTATAGATACGCTGGCTTAACCAGAACGCCAATATCAAATGTTAATTTTGAAACCTTTAAAACTGTTTTAGAAGAAATTACTTCAGATTATTTCTATTATATAACAACTCCTCAAGAAAAAGATACTGTTTTTGGTAAAACATTAGAAGAGCATAATCGCAATATACAAAAATATTTAAGATAATTTTATAAAATAATAATGGAAAACAAAAACTTTATAATTTCAAAAATGAGTAATTTCCTAAGCAAACTACCAAGCATTGGCCCTAGGCAAGCGAAGCGTTTAGCTTACTACATAGCCAGATTAGGAGCTAATAATGTAGAAGAAATTGCCAAGCTATTTTGAGATATAGCAAACAATGTTGATGTTTGCGAAGATTGTTTTTCTGTTTTTGAAAGAGAATTCAAAGATCAGAAAAAGTGCGCTATTTGCTTAAGCACATTAAGAAAAAAGAAATTTATTTGTGTTGTTGAAAAAGACACCGATCTCATTTCTGTTGAAAAAACAGGGAAGTATAAAGGAGTTTATTTTGTTTTAGGTGGGCTGTTAAATTCTTTTGAAACAAATATTGATGACAAAGTAAAAATTAAAGAATTAGTTGAGAAGATAAAACATTCATTAGAAAATAAAGAGCCAATTGAAGAAATTGTTTTGGCTTTAAATCTAACAGCAGAAGGTTGCTTGACTGCAGGAGAAATCAAAAAGCAACTGCAACCCTATAATATTAAAATTACTCAGTTGGGAGTTGGTTTGCCTATTGGCAGCGAGGTTGAGTTTGCTGATACCGAAACATTGATAGAATCCTTTAAGAATAGGGGGTAAAGTTATGTTTTTTAAAGGGCCAAATAGCCCAGTATTTAGGGGAAAAAGTGTTAATAATAGCTATTGACAAACGTGATTATTTTTGATAATATATAAAAGCAATACTTCAGTAGGAAGTGTTCTTTTAAACTTGAAAATTTAGATATACCACAACTAACAAATTCAAAGTTTTTTAGTTGCTCTAAAGGTTTATTTTTTTTGAATAAATTTTGTATATTTTATATACAGTTGTTTTTTTTGGATGAGGATTTGATCCTAGTCCAGAGTGAACGCTGGCGGTGTGGATAAGGCATACAAGTCGAACGGTTTGATATTACTTCGGTAGTATTAAATAGTGGCGAACGGGTTAGTAATATCTTGGTACCTACCTCTGAGTTGAGAATAATTCATCGAAAGATGGACTAATGTTCAATAGTCCCTAACAAGGGTAAAGGCGCAAGCCGCTTAGAGAAGGGCTTAGATCCCATCAGCTTGTTGGTAAGGTAATGGCTTACCAAGGCGACGACGGGTAGGGGGTGTGAGAGCATGGCCCCCAACAAGGGCACTGAGACACGGGCCCTACTCCTACGGGAGGCAGTAGCCGAGAATCTTGGTCAATGGGCGCAAGCCTGAACCAGCGACACCGCGTGTAGGATGAAGGCTTTCGGGTCGTAAACTACTTTTATTGGGGAAAAAGTTATTGATGGTACCCAATGAATAAGGGGCTGCTAACTACGTGCCAGCAGCAGCGGTAATACGTAGGCCCCAAGCGTTACTCGAATTTACTGGGCGTAAAGTGTTCATAGGCGGCTTTGTTTCGCAAGAAAGTTTAAATCTTTGCTTTTGCAAAGGTTTGAATATAGTCTGATGTTAAAGGTTTTGGCTCAACCAAAAAATTGCATCGGAAACGTCAAGGCTAGAATAAGGGGGAGGTTAATGGAATACACGGTGTAGGGGTGAAATCCGTTGATATCGTGTAGAACACCAAAAGCGAAGGCAATTAACTATCTCTTCATTGACGCTCCATGAACGAAAGCGTGGGGAGCAAACAGGATTAGATACCCTGGTAGTCCACGCCCTAAACGATGATCATTAGCTTCTTGAAGTGTCGACCCTTCAGGTGGCGTAGCTAACGCGTTAAATGATCCGCCTGGGTAGTACGGCCGCAAGGCTAAAACTCAAAAGAATAGACCGGAGCTCGCACAAGCGGTGGAGCATGAGGTTTAATTCGATGGCACGCGATGAACCTTACCAGGGCTTGAAATGTTAATGAAAGCCATTCGAAAGATTGGCCCTCCGCAAGGACATTAGCACAGGTGCTGCATGGTCGTCGTCAGTTCGTGGCGTGAGTTGTTCCCTTAAGTGGGGTAACGAACGCAACCCTTATCCTATGTTATACGTGTCATAGGAGACTGCCTATCTTTGATAGGAGGAAGGAGAGGATGACGATAGATCAGCATGGCCCTTTGACGCCCTGGGCGACACTCATGCTACAATGGCGATTACAATGGGTTGCCAAGTCGTAAGACGGAGCTAATCCCAAAAAAATCGTCCCAGTTCGGATTGAGGTCTGAAACTCGACCTCATGAAGTCGGAATCGCTAGTAATCGTGGGTCAGCCACACCACGGTGAATACGTTCCCGAGCTCTGTACTCACCGCCCGTCAATTCAAGGGAGTTGGTAACAGCTGAAGGCTCCGCAAGGGGATTAGGCTGGGATCAATGACAGGGGATAAGTCGTAACAAGGTACCGCTACCGGAAGGTGGAGGTGAAACATTTCTTTTAGGAATCTTTGTTTAATTTGATTCGTCAAATTAAACTATTCCAAGGTCGTCCCGAATATTTTTTAAATATTTTGGAACTTGTTAAACTAAACCTGCTGGAGCAACTAAAAAGTTTTGAATCAAAAAAGGATACTATTTATTTAGTGTCCTTTTTTGTTTTAGAAACGGTGTGTTGGCTTGCAAAATGACATCTTTTGTGGTAGAGTATCTATGTTTGAAATTTGCTGTTTAAAAGATGAAAAGGCCGGCGGGCATACGCAGGAGGAAATTTTTATGAGTATTATTGATGATAGTTTGGTTCAGGAAGCGTTAGATTTATCTGGTCCGACAATTGAAACCATACTGAAAAACCCCAAGTCAACTTGGGGGCCAAAGTATGTCGAAGTTTTTATTATTGAGCGAGACGATGTTAGCGCATATACTGCCGTTATAGGAGAGAAAGAACCCTGGGATCCTTCCTGGGGAGAAGAGCTCGACTATGATTTTTTGTTTGTAGCAGAACAAAAGGCCAATGCTTCTCTTAGAGAAAAGGCGGACACGTCTTTTCTAATTGAGCAATCCCCATGGTTGCTTGAAGAAGGAGAATTTTTGTATCCCGGAGGCGTCTATTACGGCGGGGTTGCCGTTGGTGTTTCTGGAGCAAAAGGTATTGTCGATGAAGGAATAGCAAAAATCCTGATCAGTGCTATTGTTATGCTCGCAAAGCAGAAAACGCAAGAAAAGATAAGAAATGATGATTACCAAGTGTAACATCGAAAAAGCAAAAGGAACTTGGCGCGACGCCAAGTTCCTTTTTTGATTTTGCAGCATATGTGCCAATATCGCCACCAGATATGGACAAAATAAGATTTTTATGATATAATATAAATAGAAAAATAGATTGAATTAGGAGGTAAAAATGTATGAACTTTTTGAAAAATTATTAGAGGCCACCAAAAAGGGTCTTGTAAAATGGAAAAAAGTTGGAGAAAAAGTCGTTGTTCCAGGTTATACAGAAGGGTTTCAGCAATATGAAGCTATCATAGAAGAAAAACGAATAAAAACTTTTGTTCAGCTTAAGGCCGTTGTTAAAAAAAAGGGGTTATTTAATAAAAGAAGCGTCGAAGAGGCTAGTTGGGTGTTTGGTGTTTTTCTCAATGATTTTGCTCTTATAACCTCAAACGAAGAGGCTTTGAGGAGCGATATTATGGTAACGAGCTCCTTTCATGAGCTCAAAATGGTAGATTTCTTTTATTCGCTAGAGGAGGCAGTTCGAGAAAAAGATCTACTCGAGTCCATTGACGCAGATCTTACTGAATTATTGTCCTTGTCGATTAAGTAAATAATCACAAAAACCCTACAACGAAGCGTAGGTAGCTCAATTAATCTTAATTGGGCTTTTTTATTTCCCTTTTTTGATTTAGAACTTGTTTTTTGTTTTAAAATTTAGTATATTTTATTCAAAAGAAAGTTTCGATAAAAGCTTAAGCGATGGCGGCAGTAGTAGCGGAAAATAATAAAATCAAAGTTGTTTTGAAAAAGGAGGGGCAATTGCATGTCCCTCTATTAAATCAAAATAAAATTTATAATCATGAAGTGGAAAATTATAAAAAATGATAATCCATATAAAGAATATTCTGATTTTGAATATTTGTGGGTTGATATTTTTTTAAGTAAAGGCTTATTATATAGACAAGATTTAGTTAAAATTTTAAAGCATTTTGACATAAATTTTGTTGAAAAAAATTGAGAAGAAAATATTTCTTTAGGAGAAATGGGCACGGTGCTGCATGGAGATGTTAAAAAAGATGTGTTGTTGCCGTTTCTACAAAATTATATACATCAAAATTACCCAAAGATATTTGGCTTTGAAGAGGCAAGTAAAATATATAATGCTTTGATAAAAATAGACAGTCAGTTAAATATTATAAAACTTTGGTTTGCTTTTGAATGCGATAAATACGATAAAAATTTAAAAAGTTTTTTGGAAGAAAAACTCCTTGACTTGACAAAGGGAGCTAGAGTTAAAGATAATGCTGAAATTGGGTTAAGCGAAGAAAAAGATAATTATTGTCAATGATGTGTGGTTGATATATTAACTCAAATGTATAGATTATCTTTTATAAACGAAGACATCAAAAAAAATTATTTTGAAGAAAATTATGATGAATTTCGTTATCAATGATTGATAATTATTTTATGCAGAGAATTATTGCCAAGAAAAGATATGTTGGCATTTTTAAAGCATTATGACATGCGGTTTTTTGGAATAAATTGAAAAAATAGAATTAAATTAGAAGAAATGGGTTGGGTAATTTTGCATGATGTTGAAGAAGATGATCTTTTTGATTTTTTGTCAAATTATTTAAAAGAAAAATATCCAAAACTTTTTTCTTTTGAGGAAGCATGTAAAATTTTTGACGCATTGTTTTATTTAAAAAATGAAATTCAAATTATGGAAGTGTGGTTAAATATGGCTGATGAATCTCCGTATGTTTCTTACATGAGAGAGCAACTCGATTATTTAAAAGAGCAAAGAGAAGGGGGGGTTTTTGACGAATCGCCAAGCATGGAAGAAAAAAGAAAAGAAACAGGTCTTTTTAGAAGAACAGCGCAAGATGTTATTTTGGCTTTGTATGAATTAGCCATGAAAAACTATTTTAAAAAGAAACAAAAGGCAAGTCCTAGTCATCTTTATGGCAATGAAAGCTCTAAAGGCCATGATGACTCGGCAGCGGTTAAATGCATGCAAGAATATCTATCAAGAAAAAAAGCTGAAAATGACTTTTAATGCTCAGTATGATTATTTATTGATAAAGTAAATATTCACAGAGTAAACAATCGACAAGCAAATGACTTTTTCTAAATTAACCCTGTAAATAATAGCTTTTTTGGAGGGGGTTGATTTTTAAACTTATTTTGACTATACTTTATTTAGTTAAAAAAGAAGTATGGCAACAACAAAAAGGTATTTTTACTCAAATGAGTTTTATCATATTATTTTAAGAGGTATTGATGGAAAAACTTTGTTTTTAAACGACCAAGACTATTTTAGAATGATCAATGGCATGTTTGTTTTTAATGATAAAGGGTTAATAGGTTCTTCTTTTCGACACAAAGGATGTCCAAATGATAGATTTGAAAGAAAAAGAAAAGGGCCTTTGGTAAATATACATGCTTTTTGCTTAATGCCAAATCACATTCATTTTTTGTTGGAACAAAAGGTTGAAGGGGGTCTGTCAAAATTTATGTTAAAAATAGGAGCCGGCTATGCGGCTTTTTTTAATAATAAATATAAAAGAAAAGGCCATTTGTTTCAAAGCAGATTTAAGTCGGTTTTAATAAAAGATGATGATCAGTTGGCAGTAATTTTTTCTTATATCCATACAAATCCGGTTTCTATAATAGAACCTAATTGAAAGGAAAAGGGTATAAAAGATTTTAAAAAAGTTAGAAATTTTATTGAAACCTATAGGTGATCAAGTTATGCTGATTATTTAGGTAACAAAAATTTTCCAAATTTAACAAAAAGAAATTTTATGCTTCAAGATCAAAATCAACGCGCTTGAAGAAATTTCGTAGAAGACTGGCTAAAGTATAAGGCAGAGTTGTTTGAGCGTTTTTTTAAAGACAAAGGCAAAGATAGTTATTTATTGGAGTAAAAATCTGAAAAAATTAAAAGCTAAAGAAAGAAAGGACGACCCCAGGGGTCGTCCTTTTTGAAAAAAGCAGCACTGTTTTGTCCATTATAGCACTGGCGATGCTCATTGGGTGATTTTTCCAAAAAAGCTTCGCCTCTTTGTAAAGTTCACTATCGGTTATATCCATTTCGTCATCTTTTTTAATGTTCTTTCGATAAAGTTGATTATATTATAGCCTTTTTTATTAAATATGTCAACACCATGCTTAGCGAGTTAAATTTCAAAGCCCATCATGGTGTTGGCCATCATTTCAGCTTAATCAATTACAACGTAGCAAGGCAACGTTGTATATTCTCCTTTGATTAATCAGGCCTAACGCTACCTGGTAACGGAGGGAGGGAGTGGTTTGTGGGGATATTTGGTGGTTGTTTTATATTACGTAGCGGGAGGGGATCTTGGTGTTATTTTAAATTATGCAATGCGAGTGGTTGTATAAATGATATAAATATGCTAAAATTGATTTAAATAGCTTAATTGTATTATTTATGAATGATATATCAAAAAAAAAGGAAGAGTTTCTTTTAAAAATTATGAGTTCAACAAACGCTGATAAATTTAAAAGATATTTAGGAAGCCCATTGCGATATGCAGGAGGTAAAACATTGGCTGTCGGGTATATTGTAAAATTGTTGCCTAATAAAATAGATAGAGTTGTTTCGCCTTTTTTAGGGGGGGCTTCAGTTGAAATTGCCTTGGCAAAAGAGCTGGGACTTGAAGTTATCGGGTATGACATTTTTGACCTACTGATAAATTATTGGAAGAACCAAATTAATAATCCTGAGCAGCTGTATCAGAATTTAAGAATATTGGCAAACACAAAAAATAAATATCAAGAGGTAAAAAATATTTTAAAAAATATATGAAATAAAAATGATGGCCTGTTGAAAAATGATTTTTCTAGTTTAGAATTGGCAACTTATTATTATTTTAATCATAACTTAAGCTATGGACCTGGATTTTTGGGATGGATGTCGTCAAATTATTTAGATAATAAAAAATATGATTCAATGTTGAAAAAAGTTAAGAATTTTAAGGTTTGTAATTTTCATGTTCGTACATCAAGTTTTGAAGAAGCAATCCCGATGCATAAAAAAGATTTTTTATATTTGGACCCGCCTTATTATTTAGACGGAGACAGTAAAATGTTTAAAGGGATATATCCAATGAGAAATTTTCCAATACATCACAATGGCTTCAACCACGAATTATTATTTAATTTGTTAAAAAATCATGATGGCGGTTTTATTTTGTCATATAATGATTGCGAATGGGTAAGAAAAAAATATAAAAATTTTAAAATTATAGATATTGAATGGCAATATACAATGGGACAAGGGGAGACAAGAATAGGTAAAAACAGATTGTCAAGAAATTATGACAATAACAATGTAAAAAAATCTCATGAATTATTAATTATAAATTATTAAATATAAAATAGCGATATGTTAATTAAAAAAGTAAAAACAGCTTTTAAAATAGCAGACGTTGAGCTTGTAAAGAATACAACAAAATTAAAATTTAATTATTTGTCCACCATAAAAGATGAAAATAATAAAATTTTACCAAAGGACATTCTTACTAAAAATTACGCAAGAGTTTATCTAATTGTTGTTGACGGAGAGATAAAAAAAATAGGGGCGTCGCAAGATAAGGGGGGAATGAAGGGGACGTTGAGTATTTATAAAGATGGTGGCGTAAAAGGAAGGCCAAGCATAAGAAGTTTCGGCATCTGGTATTTTTTGTATCGTACTGCGATGCAAGGTAAAAAAATTGAGTTTTATATGATATATCATGACAATTTCAATTTTGAGATTAAGGGTTTGTTACAAACATATCAAACAACATTAGCGAGCATAAGCTGTAAGCTTATTGAATATTATTGTGTTAAAGATTATTTGTCGATGGAAAACAATCATTATCCAGACTGGAATGTTCAAGAACAAGCAATGGATTGGCCAGAAGAGGTTAAAAGAGAACATTCTAGAATAACAGCAGGTAGTTTAAATAATAAATCTAAGAGAAAAAAAATGAAAATGGCATAACAATAAATGATTTAATGCCGTTTCTTAAAAGCGACCAAAATCCAAATGGATCTATAATTAGTTTGTCGGATTTGTATCTGTCTATTTGTTATGGCATGAGATATGAACCAGCAAGTGGTTATTGACTTTCTAACGCTGATTTTTATAGTTTTACCCCTGATACAGATAAAATAGGCAGTCAAATAAGGTATTATCTTCAAGTTCCAGATATTGAAGAAATTATGGAACCAATAGAGCCTGAAGATGAAGGCAATGAAGAGGAGGAGGAAGGGGATGGCGAAGAAGGGGATTTTGAGGAAGAATTGTTGTACGAAGAAGGTGGCCTTGAGGAAGAAGAAAATGAAGAGACTGAATAAAATAGTAAAAAAGATGAATTGTGAAAAACACTGGCTTTAAAAGCCAGTGTTTTTTTGTTTTCTTTGAAATTATGCTATAATAGGAGCATATAAAGTTAATATTACATTATGGACAATTGTCAAATAAAATTTTGTCAAAACAATAAGCTGATTAATAAGTTTTATTTTCTGGTTAATTTAGCTAAGGTGGCTAAGTGAAAAGATAAATCCATGGGGATTGATTTTTTTTCTGGCTATAAAATAAATAAAATTTCTAAAAAGGAAATTGAAAAATTTAAGAAAATTTTCAAAAAAGTAGAATATTGAGATATAGAAAGAGTTTTTTACCAAGCTAACACTGAAGCAGGCGCTTTAAAAGGATTGTCAAAATATCTTGCAAAAAGTGATATATTGGAATTGAAAAAAATATTTAATTTTTTTGAAAAAGACTTTCTAACTCTTTATAATAGTATTGATAAAAAACATAGCAAAGAATTAAAGGATCTATGAAAAAAGACTGAATACCAGAAGATTTTAAAAAAGCTGATTTATTTATTTGGAGACAAAAAGAAAAAATATAATCTAAAGGTAAAGATAGTATTTGAAAAAAACTTTGATGGTGTTTTTAGAGGCACAGTTTATGACGAAAATATTGTTTTGGAGGTGGCTGACTTAAAAGATAGATTTGATTTGTTGGAAAATATTATTTTTGTTTTGCTACATGAAATTACTCATGTATTTGTAAAAAGTAATGAGCTTATAAAATTTACAATAAATAAACTCGGCATTACTCGAAATACTGTTAATGTGATTAAAAAATATAATATTGATTTTGATAATTTTGCAGAAGAAATTTTGATCAGAATGTTTCTTACAAGAGGGTATTTTCGTGATAAAAACAAAGAACGTTTTTTAAATAATAAAAAAATAACTTGAAAACATGCAATAAATCAAAATCAAATACAATTGCATTGTTTTAGTATGATGCTATATAAAAGTATGCATAAAGATGTTGAAAAATATGTTAAAAAAAACAAGAAAATTGACGATGAATTTTTATCAAAAATGATAAAAATAATTAAAAGCAAGGTTAAATAAAAAGAGCGGAGAAGGCAATTTTTTTGGTTAAATTAGGCTAGTAAATGCTAGCTTTTTGAGGTATTGCATAAAATTAAAATTGTTGATACATTGAGGTTGGCTTAATAAAAATTTTAAAAAATGTATCATGATTTTATCTGACAAGGATATTAAAAAAGCCATTAAAGATGGCGACTTGGTTTTTCGAGAGAAGCTTTCTTCTGAGCAGATTGAAGCAGCGTCAATTGATTTAAAATTGGGCCCAATTTTTAAAACTTTTAAGCATACTAGTGAGTCGTTATTGGATTTGAAAAAAGGAATTGACTTTGGTAAAATCATGAGCACAGAAGTGGTGGATAAAAAGAAGGGGTTTATTTTGCATCCAAATAGATTTGTTTTGGTGAGCACAAAAGAATATATGAAGCTGTCAAACAAAGTGGCGGCAAGGGCAGAGGGCAAAAGTAGTTTAGCAAGAATGGGACTTTTGGTGCATACAGCTGGTTTTATTGATCCGGGATTTGAAGGAACAATTACTTTGGAAATAAGTAATCAGGCTGAAATTCCTATAGTGCTTTATCCTGATATGTATATTTGTCAGATTGCTGTTGAATCTTTGTCTAGTCCATGTGAATTTTCATATAAAGAGAGAAAAAATCACTTTATCAAGACTCGGAAGGGCCAAAAGAGGCAAGTGCTCAAAACTTATTTAAGAAGAAAAAATAAAGATAAAAAAGCCAGGTTAACTTTTAACCTGGCTTTTTGATGCTTGCTTTTTATTTTTTTATCTGTTAAAATATTTTTATATTAATAGTAATAAATTTTATTATTATGTCACTAGTTTCATATAAAAATGTCACCAAGGTTTATAATGACAGTTGTCTAGTTTTAGATGATATTTCTTTTGATGTTGTTGAAAATGAGTTCGTTTCTTTAGTGGGTAAATCAGGAGTAGGAAAAACAACTATTTTAAAAATGTTGTTTGCTGATGAAAAGCCAACAAAAGGTAAGGTTTTATTTGATGGCAATGATATTGCAGAAATGAAAGTAGACGAAGTTTCGATGCTGAGGCGTCAAGTGGGCATTGTTTTTCAAGATTTTAAACTTTTGCCTAAATTAACTGCTTTTGAAAATGTTGCTTTTGCTTTAGAAGTCGCTGGATATAGCGATGAAAAAATAAAAGAAGAGGTTCCAGAAGTTCTAAGATTGGTTGGCTTGAGCGATAGAGGCGATAATTTTCCCCATCAATTGTCTGTTGGTGAGAAACAAAGAGTTTCTATTGCTAGAGCTATTATTCAAAAACCAGATTTGCTAATTGCTGACGAGCCAACTGGTAATTTAGACCCAATTAATACCTGGGAAATTATTAGGTTGTTATTGAAAATTAATGAATTGGGCACAGCTATAATTCTTTCTACTCATGATAAAGAAATTGTTAATACTCTTGGAAGAAGAGTTATTACTTTGGAAAACGGGCGAATTGTTCGAGATGAAGAAAAAGGAAAGTATGTTTTGTAAAATTAGTATCAATTTATTTAATAATTATAAATAAAAATTATGGGTACATCAATAAGTACAAAATTAAAAAGAATTTTTAAAAGAGGAATCTTAATTTTAAAAAGAAATGGTTGGTTAACGGTAGCTACAGTCATAACCATGTTTTTAAGTATTTTAGTTTTTACTGGTGTTTTGACAATGAACTATGCTTCAAATAAATTTATTGATCATTTACAAGATAAAATTGATATTAGTGTTTATTTTAAAACAGGCGTTGACGAGGGAGAAATTTTAAATATTCAAGAAGAGATTGGCAAAGTCGAAGGAGTGGCTAGGACAGAATATGTTTCTAGAGAAAAAGCACTGACTTTTTTTAGAGAAAGATATGGTCACAATGAAACAATTTTAAAAGCTTTAGAAGAAATAGGAGAAAACCCTTTGTCAGCTTCAATTAATATAAAAGTAAGCAGCCCTGAATATTATGAAACAGTTTTGTCATATATTGAAACATCAATATATAAAGACAAGCTAGAAAGAAAAAATTTTACTGAGAGTAGAGATTTGATAGAAAGAGCCTCTGGCTTTATAACGGGTTTAAAAATAGGCTCAATTGCCATTACTTTAGTTTTAACAACAGTGGCCGTAATAGTAGCCTTTAATACTATAAGAATTGCTATTTATGCTATGAGAGAGGAAATAGGTATTATGAAACTAGTAGGTGCGTCTAATTGATTTATTAGAGGTCCATTTCTTTTAGCTGGATTTTTCTATGGATTAATTGCTGCTTTATTGTCGTTTGTTTTCTATATTCCGTTTCTTTTGAATTTTGGGAAAAAATTTGATGTTTTTGTTGGACAAGCAAGCATAACAGGAGGCTTCTTTTCAAGTTTTATTGGTTTGTTAATAGTCCAGCTTATTTTTGGAGCTATCTTGGGAGTTATTTCAGCTCTTTGAGCTATTGCTAAGCATTTGAATAGAAAGTTGCCATCTGCAGGAGAATGTTAAATTAAAACATTAAATAAAAAGACAAATGGTAAAAAAATCTTCAAATAAAAAGATATCTTTTAAGCGGATGCTAAAGATATCCTGGTTTGCTTTTAAGCTATATATTAAGCCAGACAAAATAACTGGCATTTTATTGTTTATTCTAGAGATAATCGATCGTGCAAAAGGCATGGTTAGTTTTGTGATAGTGGCAAAAATAATTGATGTTGTGGTTGATATATTGCAGAAAGGACAAAGCGTTGATTTGGTTTTGCCTTATTTGATCGTTTTAGTTGGATGAAATGCCTTTTCAGGATTGATAAGTTTAAATAGGTGGTATTTGAGAAACAAAATGTCTCAAAAATTTTATTGATTAGCAGACATTTTAATTTTTGAACATTATAAAACATTAGGGGTACCTGTTTTAGAAGATCCTGAAAAAAACAATGCCATTAATCGTGGTAAAAGTGAAATTTTTAGAGTAGGTGATTTGTTTTATCAATTTATTTATTTTGTGGCTGGAGTGGTTAATGTGGTTATTTCTGGTATAGCAGTTTTTTATTTTTTACCAAAAGTGGTGTGGGTTCTTTTTATTTGGATTTTTTTAAAAAACATCCCAGATTTGTGATACACCAAAAAAATGTATCAATATGGGTATAACAGCACAGAAGATAGGAGAAAATATAAGATGATTATTTATTATGTGTTAAATAAAGTTAAATTGATTGAGCTAAGTATTCATAATGCTACAAGCTATATAAAAAATAAATATTTGGGATTTGTTGAAAAATATGTTTTGGGATGAATAAAAATTAGAAAAGAAATGTATAAGGTCAGTTTATTTTTGGCTATTTTTGATGCTCTATTCCAATTTTGAGCATATTTTATGGTTGTTTCAAAAATTATTATAGACAAACTGTCAGTTGGCAGATTGTATTTTTATATAAGCATGGTAAATAGATTTACAAGCTATTTGGAAGATATTTATCAAAGTCTGGTTGGCTTGTACGAGACATCTTTAAGAGTTGATGATATTTTTATTTTCTTTGGCTTAAGGCCAAGTTTTCAAGATGGACATATTAAAGTTAAAAAATTTGTAAGCCCACCACAAATAACTTTTGATGAGGTAAGCTTCAAATATCCCAATTCAAATAAATTTGTTTTAAAAAATTTAAATTTAAATATTAAGCCAGGGGAAAAAATAGCCATAGTTGGAGTAAATGGTTCTGGAAAAACAACTTTAATAAAATTGCTTTTAAAATTCTATTTAACGAGCAAGGGAAACATTATGATAAATAAGGATAACATTGAAGATATAGAGGCAGAATCTTATTATAAAAATGTTGGAGCTTTATTTCAAGATTTCGGTACTTTTGGCGCTTTAAATGCGGAAGACAATATTTTTATTGGCGATACAACTTCTTTAAAAAATAAAGCAAAAATAAAAGATGCTGCTGTTCAAGCCGATGCTCATGATTTCATAAAAGAATATAAAAATAAATACAAGCAAATTTTAGATGAATTTTTTGAAGGAGGCATAAGGCCAAGTTTTGGTCAATGGCAAAAAATAGCCATTGCTAGGTTGTTTTATCGCAATCCTTGGCTGGTGATTTTTGATGAGCCAACAGCTTCAATTGATGCAGAAGCAGAGTACAAGATTTTTAATAATATTTATAAGTTTTTTGAAAATAAAACAGTTATTATTATTTCTCATCGTTTTTCTACTGTCCGCAATGCTGATCGGATTATATTAATTGATGAAGGAAGGATATTGGAGCAGGGAAATCACGAAGAATTGATAAAATTAAAGGGTAAATATGCTAAAGCGTTTAGATTGCAAGCAGAAGGATACAAAATAGAAAAATAAAAAAGGCGCCTGTTCTTGATAGAGCGGGCGCCGAGGTTTTTTGGTATTTATTCTGTATAGTGTTTAATGATTTCTTCACATGAATGGACATCTTTTAACATGTTCCAGTTTGGTCCGTGACATCGTTTAAATACGATGCATTTTTTACATTTTGCGGGAGCATTTTTCTCGGATTTTTCAATCAACTGCTTATCTACTTCGAGAGTAATTTTTAAGAGATCCAAAAAACCTTCCGGATCTTTGTCTGTCATTTTTAGTTCCTTTCTTGTTAAGATTCAAATATGCCTATATGCCTTCTATTATACCATAGATTTTATTGTTTTGCAAATAAAAAACCCCGCCTGATTAGGCGGGGTTTTTAGTGCTGCGGGACTTGGACTCGAACCAAGATACTCGGCTTCAAAGGCCGATGTCCTACCATTAGACGATCCCGCAATGTTTTTTCTTGTTTTTTATATATTACTATATTTTTGGTCAAAAATCAAGTTTTTTAAGTGGCAAATTTTTAATAATTTTGATATACTTTTATATAATTAAAAAAATAAATTTAAAGATTATTATGAAAAAAATAATTGTTTTGAGCTTTTATTTGGCTACATTGTTTTTGGTTTGCTTTTTTTGACAAAAACCCGTAGTGTGTTTTGTAGGATTGTTAATTCTTAGTATTTTGTATTTTGTATTTTTGAATAGAAAAAATGCTTTGATGATTTTTATAACCATTGGTCTTTTGGGTTCAATTTCTGAAGCTATTTGTGTTTATTTTGGAGCTTGAAGCTATACTATTCCTAATATCTTTGGCATTCCTATTTGATTGCCATTAGTTTGAGGTATGGCTGGCTTATGTTTTTGAGATATAAATCGATTCTTTCAAAAAGCTGACAATAAATAAAATAATAGAGCTAGTTTTTTGTTGTTTATTTTTTTGTTTTGTGGTACATTATTTTAAGTAACAAATCATTAAAAAATTATTATGAATGTGGATTATTTTTATCATATTTTAGGCCAAAGTTTTTGAGGAAATGTCTTTTGAGGAAATACGCTTTGGCAATATGCAATTGCTTTTTTGGTGTTTTTGGCTGTTTTGTTGGTTTTAAAACTTTTTAAATCAATTGCCATTAGAAAATTGCAATATATTTGCCATAAGACTATAAACGAGATTGATGAATTGGTAATGGAAGTGGTTGCTTCTATTGGTTGGTTTTTCTATTTAGTAGTGGCATTGTTTGTTTCTTTTAGGCTGTTAAATATTCCAAATTTTTTAAATGTTTTAAGTGTCTTTGTTTTAGTCGTTTTTATTATTCTTTATGTAATAAAAATAATTGAAAAAATAGTTGTTTTTCATTTGAACAAAACAGCTGAAAAAATGAATGAAAATGGTGAAACAGAAGATAGAAAAGTTGACCCAGCTATTGTAAAGTTTTTGAGTAGTTTGTTGAAAGTTATTTTGTGGACATTGGCAGCGATAATTGTTCTTGAAAACTTGGGCTACAATGTTACTTCATTGGCAGCTGGCTTGGGTATTGGTGGTATTGCTATTGCTTTAGCAATGCAAAATGTTTTAGGAGATATTTTTGCTTCTTTTTCAATTTATTTTGATCAACCTTTTAAAGTGGGAGATTTTATTGTGATTGGCGCTGAAAGAGGGGTGGTCCAAAATATTGGCATTAAAAGTACTAGATTAAAAACTTTACAAGGAGAGGAATTAGTGGTTTCAAATAGAGAACTGACTCAAACTCAGATACATAATTTTAAAAAAATGCAAAGAAGAAGAATTGTATTTAATTTTGGAGTTGTTTATAGTACTCCTTCGGCTAAGCTTAAAAGAATATTAGAAATTGTTAAAGAAATAACAGAGGATATTGATATTGTTGATTTGGACAGAGTTCATTTTGCTAAATTTGCAGAATTTAGTTTAAACTTTGAGGTGGTATATTTTTTAAATTCGAAAGAATACAATGTGTTTATGGATACACAGCAGGAAATTAATTTCCAAATAAAAGAAAAGTTTGAAAAAGAAAAAATTGTAATGGCATTTCCAACTCAGACAATTCATCTTGAAAAAAATTAAAAATTTTTCATGGAAAACGACAAAAAAATATTAATGATTGTCGATAGCAATGCCTTAATACATAGAGCTTACCATGCTTTGCCTGGGCTGACAGCTCCAGACGGCACATTGGTAAATGCAGTATATGGTTTTTGTTTGATTTTTTTTAAGGCAATAACTGAAATAAAGCCAGACTATATTGTGGCTAGTTTTGATGTTAAGGGAAAGACTTTTCGCCATGATGAATTTGAAGATTATAAAGCAACTAGAGAAAAAAAAGCAGATAATTTTTACCATCAGATACCAATAATTAAAGATGTTTTAAAAAGTATGGATGTTTTGGTTTTGGAAAAACAAGGATTTGAAGCTGATGATGTAATAGGCACAGTAGCAGAAATGACCAAAGATGAAAATTTAGAAACAGTGGTGGTTACTGGAGATTTAGATACTCTGCAGCTTTTAAGAGAAGATTTAAAAGTATGAACTTTAAAAGTTGGCATCTCAAACAGTGTGGTTTATGATATTAAAAAATTTAAAGAAAGGTATGAGCTGGAAGTTGATCAGTTTGTTGATTTTAAAGCATTAAAGGGAGACCCTTCAGATAATATTCCTGGAGTTGCTGGGGTTGGAGATAAAACGGCTATGGATGTTTTAAAAAAACATGGTAGTTTAGAAAAGCTATATCAAGAAATAGATGGTATTTTAGCTGACCCAATGCTGAAGCCAAAAGATAAAAAACTTTATTTAAAATTAAAAGAAGCCGAAGACGAGGCTATGTTTAGCCAACATCTATCTATGATAAAAAGAGATGTAGAAATTGATTTTAGTTTGGCTAAGGCAAAATTTGATTTTAAAGAAAAAGAAAAAACAGCTAAAATTTTTAGAGAGCTTGGCTTTACTTCTTTAGTGGCCAAGCTAAACATGAATATGATTGAAAGCGCTTCAAAAATAAAAGATACAAAAAATAAAAAAGAAGTAAAGATGGCGAGTGACTTAGCAGAATTTCAAAAAGAATTGAAAAAAGAAAAGATTTTTATTTTAGAAAATGAGCAGACAAATGAAAAGGAACCAGGATTGATCTTGTTTTTTGAAAAAGAAGAATATTTTGTTTGAGTAAAAGTTTTGAAAGATAATATAAAAGATATAAAAGAAATATTAAAAAATAGAGATTTGATTGTTTTTGATGCTAAGAATTTGTATTATAAATATGCAAATTGTTTTGAGAATTTTTGTTTTTATGATTTAAAAATAGCTTTTTGGCTTTTGGATTCTCAGAGAAAAGATTACACTATAGAAGCTATGGTTAAAAAACTTAATATTAAGAGTGAAAAAGCTTTTAGTTTTTTATATAACTATGATATAGAGGATTGGGTTTTGCTTTTTAACGATCTTTACAGGATTAGTTGGTCCAAAATTATTAATTTGAAGTTGGAAAGAGTTTTAAATGAAATTGAAAAACCTTTGATAGGGGTTTTAGTTGACATGGAAAAAAATGGTATAAAACTTGACGTAAATTATTTAAAAAAAGTCAAAGATCAAATTAGATTGTTGATTTTAGAGCTAGAAGAGGAAATTTATGAGTTGGTGGGTGAAAAGTTTAATGTTAATTCACCAAAGCAATTATCGGAAATTTTGTTTGAAAAATTAAAAATATCAACAAAAGGATTGGCAAAAACAAGTACTAAAAAAATATCAACAAATAGCGATGAGCTAGAAAAGATTTTAGAAAGCCATGAGGTAATATCAAAGATTATAAAATATCGAGAATTGTCAAAATTGGAAAATTCTTTTTTAAACACTTTGCCTAAGTTTGTAAGCAAAGAAGATGGTCGCATTCATACGACTTTTGTGCAAACAGGAACAGCTACAGGCAGACTTTCTTCTGACACGCCTAATTTACAAAATATTCCAGTGAGAGGCGAGACAGGATCTTTAGTGAGAAAAGCTTTTGTGGCAGAAGAGGGTTGAGATTTGGTTTCTTTTGATTATTCTCAGATGGAATTAAGAATCGCTGCTAAGCTTTCAAATGACCCAAAAATGTTGAAAGCATTTAGAGAGGGAAAAGATTTTCATCGATATACTGCCAGCCTAGTCAATAAGATTGATTATGAAAAAGTAACAAAAATTCAGAGAGATAAGGCTAAGGCACTTAATTTTGGCATTATTTATGGTATGGGCTCAAAAGCTTTTTCTTTATCAGCTAATATTTCTAGGGATGAAGCTAAAGAATTTATAAAGCAATATTTTCAGATATATGATGAGTTAAAAAATTTTATGGAAGGTTTAAAAAATATAGCAAAGGAAAAAGGCTATGCAGAAACATTGTTTGGGAGAAAGAGATTTTTGCCTTTTATTGGTTCAGTTGGCATGCAAGCAGCGATGGATGAAAGAATTGCTATAAATATGCCGGTGCAGGGTTTGGCAGCTGATATTATAAAATGCGCCATGGTAAAGATAAATAAATATTTAAAAGATAATAATTTGCAAAATGAAATAAAAATGGTTTTGCAGATTCACGATGAATTAATTTTTGAAGTTAAAAAAAATGTGACAGAAAAAGAAATTTTTGATACAATAAAAAACATCATGGAAGAAAATGAATTTGATATTTTATTAAAAGTTGATAATAAAGTCGGCAAAAATTGAGGCGATTTAAAATAAAAATATGACAAAAAGGGAGATAAAAAAATTTTTCGAAAAAATAAAAGTAGCAGCTAAATTCTGATCTTTTTGATTGGTGACTATTTTGATAATGTTGAGTTTAGGCTGTTTTTTGTTTAGAGTGATTGATAATAACTTGGTGATTTTAGATTATGGATTTCTGGTTTTGCCAGCAGCATTATTTGTTTTGATCTTTTTTTTAATTGATGTTATTTATCGAGTTGCTAACATAGAGACAGAAAAAAGCCAAGTGGATGGAATGATGTTTGGTATGCATGATGCGGTGATTGCCTATGACCAAGATTTTAAAATAACTTTAGTCAATGAATCTTTAGAAAGGCTATGCAATATAAAAAAAGAAGATATTTTAGGTAAAAAAATAACTCCAGAATGAAATAATTTTGAAAGATATGCTTTATTAACAAAAATTGTTTTTCCTTCTTTAGCTCCGGAAATGTCTCGTTTGTCGCCAAGTGCAAATCCATCTAAAATACTGATAAAACTTTTTAAACCAAAGGAATATATTTTGGAAATAATAACCACCAAGGTAAAAAACTTATATGATCATTCTTTTGGCTTTGTTAGAATCATAAAAGACAGAACAAGGGAAAATCAATTGTTAAAAAGTAAGTCGGATTTTATTACTATAGCGGCGCATCAATTAAGAACTCCGCTAACAGGAATTACTTGGGCAGTTGAAGTAATGCATAGAAAAGAATTGGGAGAAATAAATGCTAGTCAAGAAAAAGCGTTAGGCCAAAGCTTAGAAGCTCTAAGAGAAATGTCTTTAACAATAGATGAATTATTAAAAGCAGCAAGCATTGAAGAAGGAAGATTTGATTATAATTTTGAATTAGGAGATATTATTTCCATTACTAATGATGTTTTAAGGGCATCTTTGATAAAAGCTCAGCAAAAAGAAGTTAAACTTCTTTTTTATCCACCAGGGTTTAAGCTACCCAAGTTTGTTATGGATAGAGAAAAAATAAAAACATTGATGGTTAATTTGATTGATAATGCCATTAAATATAATGTTGAAAAAGGAGAGGTGAGGATTAAAATAACACAAGTTATTGACAAGCCGTTTATTAAGGTTAGCGTTGAAGATACTGGTATTGGCATGAATGATCATGACACAGAAAATGTTTTTGAGAAGTTTTATAGAGGTCAAAGTGTTTTGAAATCGCATACTTCTGGTATTGGTTTAGGCCTATATATTTCAAAAAACATTGTTTTAAATCACGGAGGTCAAATATGGGTTGATTCAGTAGAAAAAAGAGGAAGCGTGTTTAGTTTTACTTTGCCACTTGATCAAAACTATATTCCGCCGCAAATGAAATCGCCCTTAAACACTTTATAAGCAAGTAGTTAAAAAGTAAAGGTCGAGTTAATAAAAACAAAAAAATATTATGAACAAGAGGATAGGGATAATCACTCATGTTTTTGATAGAATAGGCGTGGCGATAGTTTACCTAGAAGACAATTTAAAAATAGGAGATGTCATAAGAATTTCTGGGAAAAACGCTGAGTTTACTCAAACAGTGGACTCAATGCAAGTTGATAGACAGGGAATTGATTCAGCGCAAAAAGGAGCTACGGTAGGTATAAAGGTAAATGATAGTGTTCAAGAGGGTGATGAAATTTTCCTAGTGGAATAAATAAAAATTAACAATGAAAAAAAATCAATTACTGCTAACAGTGGAATCCATGGCTATATTGGTCGGGACGATTGTTAGCGCGGGTATTTTTGTGTTGCCATATATTAATATAAGATCTGGTCTTTTAGCGACAAATGTTTGATTAATTCTTTTGGGAATTTTGGTTTGTGTTTTACATTTGATTTTTGGTGAAATAGTTTTGCGCACCAAAGGTGATTATAAGTTGCCAGGGTATGCGGGTATTTATTTGGGCAAAACAGTAAAAAGATTTTTTGGCTTTGCTAGTGTATTAACATTGGCTTTTTCATTGTTGATCTTTATTATTATGGTAAATAATTTTGTACAGATTTTATTTTTTCAACATATGGCCTATTTAAAACCTTATAGCTTTGTTTTGGTGTGATTCTTGTTAAATTTATTTTTATTTTTTAAATATGCCAAGGTAAGTAAGTGTAATTTTTTTTTAACTTTTGTTTTGATTGGTTTGATGGGAGTGGTTTCTTTTTTATGTATTTCTAAAATTGATTTTTCTTCAGTATTAAATTTTTCTCGACTTTTGTTTACAAAAGATTTTTATGCTTCCTATGGAGTGGTTTTCTTTTCTTTTGACGGCCTGGTAGCCATGCCAATAATGTTTAGTTTGCTTAGATCCAAAAAAGCTGCTAAGAAAGTTTTTAAAAGATCAGTAATATTGGCCTTTGCTTTTGTGGTAGCATTGTATTTTGTTTTTATGAATGCCATTAGTTTGCTTTCAAGAGGATCCACTTCTATTGATGCTATTTCTGGCTTGGCACCATTTTTTGGTCCAGTACTGGTGCTTATTGGGTCTATTCTTGGCATTTTAGCTATTTCGACTGGGTATATTACTTTTTCTTTTTATTATAAAGAAATGCTTCAGTCTGATTTTAAAATAAGTAATGCTAAAAGTATTTTGATTACTATGTTTTTGCCTTTAGTTTTTTTACTTTTAGGTGCAACAAAGGTTGATGATTTGATGTCGTTAACAGGTGGTATTATGGGAGGTTTGGTAGGTATAATAATTTTATTTGTCTATAAAAAAGCAAAAGAAACAAGCAAGGTAAAACCTGCCTATAGCTTAAACTTGCCTAATTGATCTCTGGTGGTTATTGGCGGAATTTGATTTCTCGGGTCAATGTCTCAAGTATTTTTAAGAATGATAAAATAGCAATTGACATTATTTTAATAATTTTATACAATATAGTTAGATGAAAAAATAAATTAACAAATTTTTATGAAAAAAATTCTTATTGTTTTGACTTTATTATTGCTTGTGTTTAAAATTGCCTTATCGGCTAGCAATGAATTTTGTATTACGGGCAAAATTATTGGTATGAGCACAAGCGCACAAACGATTGTAGTTGAGCCAGAAATTTCTTTAACAACAAGGGTGGTTAGTTTTTTAAAAAATATTTTTAATCGACAGTCATCTGTTGCTCCGACTCAATATGTTTTTGAGCTAACAAAAACAACTCAATTATTAGATGATAAAAAAAATCTTATTACTTTAGACAATGTTTCTATTGGTGATAGGGTCACTGCTTGTGGCATTGTGATGGAAGAAGATGAAGACTATAATATATTACAAGCAAGATCTGTGGCTATTCAAAAGCAACGAGGTTCTTTAATTGCTGAATGAGTAAGTACTTTAGTTGATATTGGACAAAGAAGAGAATTTAATGTTACAGAAAGAGGAGGCGTTGATGTTGGCGTAGGATTATGGCCGATAACTTCCATGACCAACTGTGTTTTTGAAGGCGAGCCTGTTTTGATAAATCCTTTGCTTGATCCAAAAGGTGAAAAAGTAAAGCCATGTTGTGATGGTCTGATTTTATGTAAATCAGAAGAAGGCACAGTTACAAAGCTAGGAGTTAATTATATTATTGCGGGAGTTTGTATGAGAAATTGTGAAGATCCAATTAATGCAAATGATGCTGACAAATTTAAAATTTATTCTCCCTGAGAGCTTTTAAAAAATCAAATGGCAAAATTTCAAGAGTCTGATAAAATTTCTTTACCAAAAGAAAAAAATCTTTTAACTTTACCTCCCCAATGTCTAACGGATGATGATTGTTTTCCTTTTCCAGATGATTTTGATATTGATGGGATGAGGATCATAAAGCCTAATTCTATGTTTCAAAGTATAGGAAATATTCCAGAAGGATGATTGCCTGTTTGCAGAAAAGGGGTTTGCGTTTGAGAGATAGCATATCCTCAGCCAAGAGTGGATGACTTTGAAAGAGAGATTTATTGAGCTGGATATTGTTCAAAAGATGATGAATGTGTTTTTGATGGTAACAGTTGTGTTTTAAGAAGCAATGCTTATTCTGGATTAGGTTTTTTTGCAGAGATGTTTATAGATAAAAATAAATCAGCAGATTGTGTTTGTAGAAATAATGCTTGTGTTAGTTTAAGTGGAATGGGATTGGGATTGCCAGGAAGAGGATTGATTGATTGTGGCAAAGAGGTGGTTGAGGTTTGTGGAGAAGATAATAAAACTTATCTAAACCCATGTTTTGCTATACAAGCAGGTGTTAATATTAAACATTATGGCAAATGTATGTCAGACGCTGGGAAAAAACCCGATACAGGTATGATACCATTTCCAGATGACGACCCAATGATGTGTAAAAGTAATTTTGAATGTGCGTGGTGTAATAATGGTTGTTTTACCAGAGAAATGATATCCCAAAGCAATATGAAATGCGATCCAAATAAAAAAATTCCTCAAGGCATGACTTGTCTTTGCTTAAGAAGTGGAATGTGTGAGCTTAGGTCACAAGGTGATTTAGGCGGAGCTGTGCCACCAGCAACTTCACCAGAAAGAAGGCATGTGCCCGATAATGTTTGCCTAGCAGATAAAGATTGTGTTTTTTGTGGACAAGAATGTTTAACCACAATAGTTGTTGACCAGATGATTTCTATGGGCAGATCTTGTAGAGTTGATTTACAACCAGCAAATGCAAAATGTGTTTGCAGGCAAAGCAATTGTTCAATTGAATATCAACAAGTACCTCAACCAGAACCGCCAAAAAGTGAAAACGGGCAAATTAACCCAAGAGAATCAAATATATTAGGTTTTTGTGGTATAGAGACAGGAGGGTATTGTAGTAATGATGCAGATTGTAAAGTAGGAGGATGTTCTGGGCAAGTGTGTCAATCAAGAACAGAAGTGGATATGATTACTATATGCGATTGAAAAGATTGTTATCAAAAACAAGGTGTTTATTGTGGATGTGTTTCAAATAAATGCATGTGGTATCAATCGGGAAGTCAAAATCTACCTCAGCCTCCAGAGAGCAGTTTTCCTGAGATAGGTTTTCCTCATATTGACAATCAAATAAATGTCAATTACCATGATCAGAATATGTTTCAGCATAATAATGATTTATGGCAATCGCCAACATACATTACTTATTAAAAATTTAAAACTAGCGAAAAGCAAAGCTTTTCGCTAGTTTATTGAATAGCAAAGAAATATGTGATAAGCTATAGAAAACTTAAAAGAAACTATGGATATCAACCAGTTTGATTATAAGCTACCAAAAAAATTAATTAGCCAGAAGCTAACTTTGCCAAGAGATCGGTGTAATTTTTTAATATATAATAGCGAAAAAAGGGAGAGCTATTTTAAAAAGTTTTACCATGTTTTGGATTATCTGGGAAAAGATGATGTAGTGGTGCTAAATGACACCAAGGTTTTTCCAGCTAGACTAGAAGGAGAAAAAACAACAGGAGGAAAGATAGAAGTTTTTTTGATAAAACCTATAGATGGTAATTTTCAAAAAAAAGTAAAAAATAAATGAGAAATTTTAGTAAATAAAAAAGTAGAAGATAGTCAAGAGATTTTATTTAAGAAAAAAAATAAAATAGTACTAAAGGGCATAATTAAAAAAGACCAAAGTCTTTTGATGGGGTTTAATTTGAAGGGAGAGGCTTTGTGAAAAGCAATTTATGATTTAGGAAATATGCCTTTGCCTCCATATATCAAGAGTCAAAAAGATCAAAAACACTACCAAACTATTTATGCTAAGAAGGTGGGTTCATGTGCTGCCCCAACAGCAGGGTTTCATTTTACAGAAAATTTAATTGAGAAATTATTAAAAAAAGGAGTCAAAATAGAATATATTACTTTAAATGTTGGGCTAGGGACTTTTAAGCCAATAAGAGTGGATGACATAAAGAAGCATAAAATGGATACAGAATATTTAAAAGTAGAAAAAGATGTTGCTAAGAGGTTAACAAATTATAAAAAGCAAGGAAAGAGAATTATAGCTGTGGGCACAACAGTAGTAAGAACCCTGGAGTCAGTTTTTAAAAAAGGTGTTTTTTGCGATGATGTTTTGCAAACAAATATTTTTATTTATCCAGGCTATAAGTTTAAAGTAGTGGATGCGTTTATTACTAATTTTCATTTGCCACGATCAACTCCTTTAATGATGACAGCTGGTTTTTTAATGCAAAAGCATGGTGATTTTGAAACAGCTAAAAAAGAATTATTTAAAATTTATAACTCAGCGGTAGCTAAAAAATATAAGTTCTATAGCTTTGGAGATGCTATGATGATAATATAAACTAAGACAAAAGTATGGAAAAATTTAAAATAAAATATCAGTCAAAAAAAACAAAAGCAAGAATTGGCCAGCTTAAAACAGAACACGGGAGTATTGAAACGCCAGTTTTTATGCCACCAGCCACGAGAGGTTTTTTAAAAAGTGTGGATAGCATAGATGTAGTTAAAAATTTAAAAAACCAGATGCTTTTAGTAAATACTTATCATTTGTATTTGAGGCCAGGAGACCAATTTGTGAAGAAATTTGGAGGTATTCATAAGTTTATGGGTTTTGATAAGCCTATTTTGAGTGATTCAGGCGGGTTTCAAGTTTGAAGTTTAAATAAAAAAGGTGAAAAATTGGCAAAAATATCAGAAGAGGGAGTTAGTTTTAAATCAAATATTGATGGCTCTAAACATATGTTTACTCCAGAAAAATCAATTGAAATACAACATAATCTAGGAGTAGATATTTTAATGGCTTTTGATGAATGTACTAATGATAAAAATTCAAAAGAGCAGGTCGTAAAGGTATTAGAAAGAACTAATCGATGATTAGCTAGATCCGTTGAGCAGCATCAAAGGTTGCAAAAGAAAAACAAATCAAATAAATTACTTTTTGGTATTGCCCAAGGTGGAGTGCATTTGGATTTGAGAAAACAAGCCTTGGAGTTTGTTAACAACACAGAAGTAGATGGAGTGGCTCTAGGCGGAGAAACTATTGGCTATAATATGAAAAAAACAAAGGAGTTGTTGAAAAATTTGGAAGGTTGTTTAGATCTAAAAAGGCCAATTTATACTATGGGCTTAGGCGGTAATATCCAGGACATGATTGATGCCATGGTCAGAGGAGTGGATATGTTTGATTGTGTGAATCCTGCAAGACTGGCTCGTCATGGTGAAATGTTTATTGGTAAGCTTGATTTAAAAACATTTAAAGTCAAATCATCAGAAAAAGGTAATGTTTTAAAAATTGGATTGAGTAAATACCAAAATGACAAAAAGCCAGTAGAAAGCAATTGCGATTGCTTGGTGTGCCAAAATTATTCAAGGGCATATTTGAGGTATCTGTATATGATAAAAGAACCGCTATATTTTAGATTAGCCACGATTCACAATATTTATTATGTGAATAAGATAATAAATCAATTTAAAGATTTTGTAAAAAATGAATAAAAAACTTTTGCTATACACTTGTTGTGCTTCATGCGCTTTGCCAATATTGGATTATTTAAAAAATCAAAATTTTGACATTACTCTTTATTTTTCAAATTCAAATATTTTGGATAAAGATGAATTTGATAAGAGGCTATCAGATGTTGAAAAAATTGCTAAAATTTATAATGTTGAAGTTGTGATTGATGAATATAATCATCAAGAATGACTCGATTGCTTGAGTAAAAATTTACCAAAAGATTTAAAAGAATATCAAGAAAATTCTGAAAGATGTGTTGCATGCTTAAATTTTAGAACTCAAAGGTTGGCAAAATATCTTCTGAGTAATGTTTTTGATGTTGTTTCCAGTACTTTTTTGACTAGTTTGCATAAAGATACGAAAAAAGTCGAAAACTGATTAAAAGAATTTGGAGGGGAAGTTTTGTTTTTTGATATTGATAAAAAAGATTTTTATAAGAAGGGAATTGATTTGTCCAAAAAGCATGATATTTATAGACAAAAGTTTTGTGGTTGTGAATTTTCGAGATAAAATAATTGTGCAGGCCATTGCTTTTTTGATATTTATGTGCTATACTGAAAAAGTAAATAGCGAACAAGTTAATTAAAAAAATAATAATAAAGTTGGAAAATGGACTATGGCAAACATTTGCTGTTAGAGGTTGTTACCAAAGATGGCAAAGATTTGGCAAGTGTTGCTAAAATGAAGAAGTTTTTTGATTTGATTATTAATAGAGTTGGCTTCAACATTGTTTTTAAGCCAATGTTCTACAAATTTAAACCAAGAATCAAAGGAGAACTTGCTGGCATTACTGGCATGTGCATAGTGAGTGAATCACATATTTCTATACATACTTGACCAGAAAAAAACTATTTTTCTTTTGATATTTTTTCTTGCAGCGATTTCGATGTAAATAAAGTTGTGGACATAGTAGAAGAAGTCTTTCTGGCAAAGGAAATTTATTCAGAGATTATTGAAAGAGGTTTAAAAATAAACTTCAAAAAGAAGCGCAAAAAAGGCAGTTAACTGCCTTTTTTGATTAGTTGAAAAAAAGTTAAACATTGTCTATAATATATATTAAGATTAAAATATTTTTGTGAAAACAATAAAAGATATAAAAAACTCTGATAAATACTATTGAACAAATCATGTAAAAAACAAAATGATTTTTTATGGTTTGTCGGAGTCTTTGATAAAAAGAATTTTGAGATTTCCTAAAAGAACTGAAGAGGGTATCGCGCCAAATACTTTGGCAGTAATGAAAGCTGCTGGTTCAAAGAAAAATCCTTATGAGCTTTGGGTGATGTATCAGGTAGCAAAAAATAAAAACAATAAAAGCAATATAATAGATGAGGATATTTTAAACAAGCTTTCTGAAAAAGAAGTTGTTGATATTGCTAAGACCAAACCTCAAATTGTGGTTATTAGTGCTTGAAAATATCCTGGTATTACCAAAGCAAAAGAAGAGGTGCCTATTCCTGAAGATGTCAGAAAGATTTTTGGCTTGTAATTTTTGAAAAAATTGTTTAAAATATCATTAGTAAAAACAATTAATAAAATAAGATTAAATATTATGAAAAATTTTAAATTTTATTTAGCAGGGTCTTTAGTGATTCTCTTTCTGCTGTTTTTTCAATTTGTGTTTGTGGTTTTAAAAGAAGCCACTATTTTGGATAGAGCTCAAAAAGAATGAGATCCTTCTAATATAGAATTAAGGGATTTGGGCTTTACCTCTGATAGGTTCGTAAAAGATAAAAATATCAGAAAAGAAGTAATTAAATACAACAACAAGAAATTTTTAGTGGTTTTTATGGGCAACGAACAGTCATATTTTGATAGAAAGATAGTTGCCAATATGTTTGTTTATGGCCCCGACATTTCAGGAAAAACAGTTTTAAAAGATTTTCAATCTTTTACCTTGACTCCAAAAGAAGAACCATTTTTTAAAGATAATTTACCAGAATTGCCTTTTGTGGAAAAAGTGGTTGATATAAATGGAGATGGTGTTCCAGAAATATTAGTTAATCTAGGAAATTACCCAGGTCTCGGAGCTCGCTATACAGTGGTTTCTTATGATTTGATAAGAGAAGATTTAAAATGACTTCGAGTTCAAGATAAAAATGGTATTATTGATCAAGCTTGATTCTTTGAAGGGTATTTTGATGATGCTATCCTTAGATTTGAAATAGATGAAAAAGAAAGTTCCGTCTATCAGTTTATTGGGGTTATGCCAAGAGATATTAGCGAGGAAGAAAGCTTAGATTTAAATAATTGAAACTGAAGAGTGGATATTTTTACTTTAGCAAGGGAGGGCGGCTTGTTTATTCAAAAATAATTATGGTTAAAAAAATATATGTTATAAATAACTCTGGAGAGAGGGAGTTGTTATCTAAAAATAAAATAATAAATAGTGCCAAAAGAAGTGGTGCTAGTTTGGATTTGGCTAAAAAAGTTGCTGACATTGTAACAGAAAAAGTTGACGAAGAAATGACCACAAGGAAAATTTATGCATTGATTAAAAAAACTTTATTAAAAGAAAGTCCGGCAAGCGGCATGAAGTATTCTTTAAAAGAAGCCATAAGAAAGTTGGGGCCAACAGGACATTGATTTGAAAAATATGTAGCTGATATTTTAAAGGAGTATGGCTACAAAACTAAAATTAATCAGATAGTAAAAGGCCGTTGTGCTGATTTTGAAGTTGATGTTTTGTTGTGAAAAGATGAAATAAAAGAATTTTCTTTTGGCGAATGTAAATATCATAACAATCCTGGAGCTAAAGTTTCTATTTCAACTATTTTAGAAAACTTTGCTAGCTTTATTGATTTAAAAGATGGCAAATTGGGGCAATCTTTTGTTGACAAAAAGTATAATTTAAAAAGAGCCATCATTACAAATACAAAGTTTACCTCAAAAGCTATTACTTATGCTAATTGTTACGGAGTAACTCTCTTGGGTTGAAAATATCCAAAAGGAAGGGGTTTAGAATACTATATTGATGGCAAGAATCTTTATCCAGTAACTATTTTGCCTTCTGTGACTTCATTAATGCTCGAAGAGCTTTATAATAAAAATGTTTTATTAGTGAAGGAATTATTAGATGAAAATGTTCAGAAAAAACTTAAAAAAAGTTCTTTGCCAAATGTAAATGTTGACAAGATAGTTAAAGAGGCAAAAATACTTTTTAAAGAAGAAGGGTTTTAATAGTTCCTCCCTAGAATTAAAGCGTTTTTTCAACTGTTGAAAAAAGAATAAAAATGTGATAAAATAAGGGTGTTAATTTGAAATATTTTTAGGGCCGAAGTGGCGGAACTGGCAGACGCGCACGACTCAAAATCGTGTGGAGCAATCCATGTGGGTTCGACCCCCACCTTCGGCACAAGAAGTTCTGATAATTTTAAATAAATTAAGGTTAAATATTTAAAATGGACAATTTTGAAGAAAAAGAAATCATTATTATAGATAAAAACCAAGAATCTTTTTTTGGTAATTTAAAGTTAGAGATTGGAAAATGATGAAAAAAGAATGGCACTTGAAAAAATGGTTTAAGTGTTTTTGTTATTTTTGCTACCTTAATGTTTTTTTCTCAACTAATGACAAATTATGGTTATAAAAGAGGAATAAATGATGCATTAAACAGAAGTACTGAAGTTGGTTTTTGATCAACTCAAAATGTTTTTGGTATGGATTCTCAGAAATCAGAAAGCAACTGATATGTTTTTTGGGATGTTTGAGCAAGAGTAAAAAATAGCTATATTGAAGGAAGCAGCATCACTGATGAAAAAATGATAGAAAACGCCATTAGGGGTTTAGTTAGAACAACTGAAGATCCATTTTCTGAATATTTGACCTATGAAGACTATAAAGAATTGACTGGTGAGCTCCAAGGATCTTTTGAAGGCATTGGTGCGGAGATAAGCAGAAGAAATGGTCAAGTGGTGGTGGCGGCGCCATTAAAGGATACGCCAGCCTATAAGGCAGGGTTAAAGCCAGGAGATATCATTATAGAAGTTGATGGTGTTTCAACTATTGATGCCACTACAAATGATGTAGTTAAATTGATTCGTGGGCCAAAAGGAACAACAGTTACAGTGGTTGTTTTTAGGGAGGAAAACTACGAAAGAAAAACTTTTAAAATTACTAGAAGTCAAATAAATGTTCCTTCTTTGGAGTTAGAAGAAACCAGTGATGGTATTATGATTATTAAAATGTATAATTTTTACGATCCATTAGTTCCTCAATTTGCAAAAGCTGTTGAAATTATAAAACAAAAACAGCCAAAAGGAATTATTCTTGATTTGAGAAACAATCCAGGTGGATATTTAGATGCTTTTATTGAAGTCGGTCAATACTTTTTTGAAAGAGGAGCTACTTTATTAGTAGAAGATTTTGGAGACATAAAAGATGATATGATTTATCGTTCTAAAAGGAACGGTGAATTAAAAGATTATAAAATGGTTGTTCTGGTAAATGAAGGGTCTGCCTCTGCTTCTGAAATTTTGGCAGGAGCATTAAGAGATAACAACAAAGTATTGATTGTTGGTGAAAAAACTTTTGGTAAGGGAAGCGTGCAAGAGTTAATGCCAATTCGCAATAACAACTTTTTAAAGCTAACAGTTGCTTATTGGTTGACTCCAAGCGAGGTCAATGTTAGTAAAAAAGGAATTGTGCCAGATATTGAAGTAAAACAAGAAGAAGAGGATTTAACCATAATAAGTTCTTATGATGTTTCTGATTTAAAAAAAGACGCTCAGCTTAATCGTGCTTATCAAGAGCTATTAAAAATAATCAAATAAATATGGAAGTAATATTATTAAAAGATGTAAAAGGTCTTGGTCGGAAAGGTGAAGTCAAGCAAGTCAAAGATGGTTATGGCCATAATTTTTTAATTAAAAAAGGCCTAGCTATTTTAGCAACCAGAGGCGAAGTTAATCAGGTCAAAGATTTGGCACAACAAAAAAAGAAAAAAGAAGAATCCTTGGAAAGAGAGAGAAGAGAGCTCGAGAAAAAAATAAAATCTCTTAATTTGAAAGTGGGGCTTAAGTTTGCTAAAGATAGTAAAAGCGCTTATGAATCTTTAAATAAGGAGCATGTAATTGGTGGCTTGAAAAAAGATTTTCAAGTAGTTTTACCAGTAAATGCAAAAATAATTTTTGATAAAAACATAAAACAAAAAGGAGCAACAACAGTAAAAATTGATTTAGGAAATAATGTTGTTGTTCCTTTGGAAGTTGAAATTATTGATAGCTCAAATTAGTCGACGTTTACTACGTTGACTTTTTTTGTTTTGCCTTGAAAAGTTTTTTTCTGCTTAGTAATAAATTTAACTTTTCCTTCTTTGGTGGCGTAGATAGTGCAATCTTTTCCTTCGGCAGTGTTTTTGCCAGAATAAAATCTATTGCCTTTTTGTTTTACGATAACACTTCCAGCTTTGGCTGGCATGCCGTCATGCAATTTAAGGCCTAATCTTTTTGCATTTGAATCTCTTCCTAAGCCAGAGGATCCTCCTGATTTTTTTGTAGACATATTTATACTTTTAAACTATATTAACATTTATGAGGTATATTCTAACAAATTTTTATCAATTTGTAAAGAGATTAATTTATTGGTTTAAAACCAATATTCTTTGCTTTTTATTGATTTTATTAGCTTTTGGAGCTGGTTTGATCACAGGAGGTAAGTTTTTAAAGCGTCCGCCAATAGTTGTTTATGGTGATGTTATTGACATAAAAGAGCTTAACTTGGAAAGTGATGCCAAAAAGTCAGTTGTTGGAAGCAAAGAGGTCTTGGGTGGTTTTGTGGCTAGTAGCAGAGGCAAGTATTATTATCCGAGCGACTGTAGCTTAGCCAAAAGCTTGAGTCCAGCCAATTTACTTCATTTTGAAACAGAGGCCAGTGCTATTGAGGCTGGCTATATCAGACAAGAAAGATGTTATTAATTTAAAAATCCGAGAAATCATCATAAACTTTGGCATGGATGTTTTTATTGATGTCTCCGTTGGTAAATAATTTTGTGTCTTTTTTGTTGGTGGTTTTAACAATTTTTACTTTGTTTTTTACTTTTTTACATGTTTCTATTTGTTTTCTGGTGTCTTCTGGTATTTCTCTCATAATATCATTAAAAGATTCTTTATCTATTTTGATTAAACCATTTCATTTGTCTAGTGGTTGCAAAATTTCTTTGATCTTTTTTCATTCATAAGTGTAGATTTCTTTGTCATTGATTTCAAAACAACCCTCATCACTTTCAAGTTTGAAGAGTTTTTTTTGAACAAGAAAGTTGTCTATTTGGCATTTGATTTTGTCAATCTCTTTTTCTAAAATTCTTTTTTTGTCATGAAGAGTAAAATATTTGTTGATTAAATGCTTAGTACTTTGTTCGTCTTTAGGGATCTCTTTTTGTTGGTAGTTTCTAAAAGCAGGACAAATATTTTTAAAACCACATCAATTGCATAAAATAGTTGGTTTTGGCGGAAAAATCTTTTCTTTTTCTATGTCTTTTATAGTTTTGATTATTTGGTATTTGGTTTTTTCTAAATCATCAATATTTCGTTTGGTTTTTAGATGTTCTTGGTGGCGCAGAAAATACAAAGAAAGATCTAGCTTATCTAATTCAATTTTGGGTCATTTATTAATGACAGCCATTGCATATATGGAAAGCTGGTTGTTGTCGTCAACATTTTTTTGAGTTGGGAGTCTTTTGCCAGTTTTGTAATCAACAATTTCATAGTGATTGTTTATTTTACTAATGCGGTCAATAATGCCAGAAACAATATGCAGATTATTGTTGGGCTCCTTTATTTCTAGTTCAAAAGGAGATTCAAGACCCAAAACAGTAAGTTTATCAAAATGATTGTTCTGGTAAAAGCCTTTAAGCATCATTATGCCTTCGTCAAAATTAAAGCCATTTAAATTTTTTTCTTTATTGCTTTTTAAGTCAAAATATTTGATTTCACCAAAATGAGCTTCATAAAAGGAAAGCAGATCTTTTAAAGATATTTTTTTTGGGTCATTTTCAAAGAATCATTGTAAAACGTAATGCAAATAAGTGCCAAAAACAGCTGCTTCTGATTTTGGCTCAATTAACTTGTCTATTTTGCCCAACTTGTATTTATGGGGGCATTGTTTGAATGTTTCTAAAGAAGAATGTGAAACGCGCATATATTTTGTTTAATTGAATATATAAAAGTATAACAAAGATGAGGATAAAAAACAATATTGAAAACATCCATTAATTGTGGTATAATGTAAGCAGATACTTGAAAAGGAGGTAAAAATGTTTTGGAAGGGGTTGGCTGTTTTAGTTTGTTTCCATTTTGTCAATTTGTTGTTAAAAGTTGTCTCAAAAGGAAAAAAAGATATGAGATCTAAAAGATTGATCGAAGATATCAAAAGATTTAAGAAATAAACCGTATTTTGAAGAAAAATGCGGTTTGTTTTTTTGAATAAATTTGATACAATTTATTTAATAAAATAAATTATAAATATTTGTATGAAAAAAAAGATTGAAAAAATAGCTTTCTTTTACAATGAAAAGAACAGAAAGGCAGCTGTTTGGGCAAAAGAAATTAAATTGCTCGTAGGAAAGTTAAACAAAAGTATTGTTTTTACGAATGAGCAGCCAGATGTGGTTTTTGTTTTGGGAGGAGACGGCATGATTATAAGAGCCATAAAGCATTTTAATTACAGCCAAGCTTTGTTTATGGGTTTTAATTTGGGCAAAGTGGGATTTTTGATGTCAGTAAGAAATCAGAGATATTTTTTAGAAAGTGTTAAAAAGTTTTTTGAGGGGGAATATTTTGTAAGCTCAAGAAATCTTTTGAGAGTTGAAGTGATAAGAGATAATAAGGTGGTATTTAAAGATAATGTTTTAAATGAAGTGGTGGCGCAAAGTTTGCTTGGTATGGTCAATTTAGATGTAAAGATTGATGGCTTTCCTTTTCAAAATATTTTTGGCACAGGGGTTTTGGTTTCTACAACAACAGGGTCAACTGCTTATAACTTATCTGCTCATGGCCCAATAGTAATGCCAAGCATTGGTTGTATGATTTTGAGTGAATTGATGGATCATAATATACCAACTCCTAGCTTAATAGTTTCTTTAGATAAAAAAATAATAATTGATGTGGTGGAGTTTAGAAAAAAAGATATTGTTAAGATAAAACAAGGGGGAGGAATGATAGAAGCAGATGTTTTATTAATAAGCGATGGCCAGCAGTTGTTTTCTTTAGAAAAAGGAGATAAGGTTGTGGTCAAAAACAATAATAAAAAGGTTGATATTGTGGAGCTAGATAAAGACTACTTTTTGTTTAGCCTAAAAGATAAGTTTTACAAGAAATAGCCCAAAAGCGGCTTTCTAGAAAGGAGGTTGACAAGATTAAAAAAGTTTGCTAGTATATTAATAGTTGAGTGATAGAGCTTCGGCAATATTGCTCAACTACTGAAAGAAATCTGTTTTCGGACAGGTTTTTTTCTTTTATTTTAGAAATTGGCTAAATTATTGATATTTGCTAAAAAAGATGCCTATTGGTAAGGTTTTTAAAATTGTATCGGGGGTTGATTTTTTTGTAAAAATTAGCTAAAATAATAAATAGGAAAATAGCTTAAGCTAGTTATTTAATAAATAAACAATAAAAACATGAAAAAGAAAAATATAATAATGATTATTGTGCTGATTGTTATTATTGCCATGGCAATGATTTGAGCGTTAAAAAATAGTGTAATTTCCCCAACCACAAGGCCAACTACTCCAGACCAAACATTCAACAATGAAGTGTTGAGTTTACCAGGAGAAGACGATGTTAGCCTAGAAGGGCTTAACATTGCCCCAGACACTATTCCAGCTAGATAAAATACTAAAAAAGACAATGAATTTTCATTGTCTTTTTTAGATTAATTTGATAAGGTGTTGATGTTAACAAAGTAAAAGATTGTTATGAAAAGAGAAGAAGCGTTGATTTTTTTAAAAAAGAACTTACAAAATAAAAATTTATTTAATCATAGCTTGGCGGTTGAAGCAGCTATGATTGGTTTAGCAAAGCATTTTGATGAAGATATTGGAAAGTGAGGATTGGCAGGGTTGTTGCATGATATTGATTATGAAGAAACTAAAGATGATCCAGGGAGGCATGGTTTAAAGAGCCTTGAGATATTGAAAGAATGTAATCTAGCAGAAGATATTTTAAATGCCATTTCCTCTCATAATGAAATGACTGGCGTTAGTAAACAAACATTGATGGCAAAAGCTTTGTTTTGTGTTGATCAATTGACTGGTTTAATTGTGGCAAGCACGCTTGTTTTGCCAAGCAAGAAAATAGAAGCTTTGCAGGTAAAATCTGTTTTAAACAAATTTAAAGAAAAAAGCTTTGCCAAAGGGGCAAAGCGTGAAAATATCTTGTTGTGTGAAACGGATTTAAATACAAAAGTAGAAGATTTTGTTTTAATTACTTTAAAAGCAATGCAGGGTATTTCAGCAGAAATTGGTTTATAATGCATTTGAGGACGAAGCTTTTCGCTTCGTCCTCATTATATATATTTTTATATTCTTTCGATTTCGCCTCCTGAAATCTCTTCTTTTATTTTCAGCTTTACTGATCTATCACTTTCTGGATCGAATTGAATAGAGCAAGCTTTGACTGTATAGCAATCTGGCTTGGATTTTTTAACAAAGAGGAAATTCGGATCCCATTTTTTATGCCCGTTTGGCTGTTCCCATTTTTTTGAATATTCTGTATATATGGCTTGTAAGGGGGAGGTCATGAAGCATGCTTGGTTTTCATCGGCGGTTGAACTAGAAATTTTTATGAGGTTTTTGTACCAATCATAAAAATCGTTGAGATCTACAAGGGGAATCCAAGCCCCTCTTTCTAATTTGCCTGGAGTGATTTGTGCTTTGTCGCGGATAATATTGTCTAATTGATGTCCGCCTTTTTTTAAAAAAGCATCGAGAAAAGAAAAATAAGTCATGTAATAGCCTCCATATTGTTAATTTGCTGAATAGTTATTATAACATATTTTAAATAGCTTTACAAGACCCCCCTTTGTGCAAAACTTTATTTTGCTAGAGCTAGCTAAAAAATTGTTTTTTTGTTGTTTTTTTGTTAAAATTATAATAGAAATAAAAATATAAAGCATGGAAATAAGAGCTGATTTACATATACATTCTAAATATTCCAGAGCAACAAGTCCTAATATGGATTTGGAGAATTTAAATAAATTTGCCCAAATAAAAGGATTAAATGTTCTAGCTACAGGAGATTTTACTCATCCTAAGTGGGTGGTTGAAATGGAAGAAAAATTAATTGAAAATAAGGGTTTGTTTAAATTAAAAGGTGCTGGTGGTGATATGCGTTTTATTTTGTCAACAGAAATTAGTAGTATTTATAAAAAAAATGGTAAGTGTTATAGGAGCCATAATATTATTATTTTGCCTTCAATTGAGGCAGTAAAAAATTTCAATAAAAGATTGGTTGAATTAAAATGTAATATTTCATCTGATGGCAGACCAATTGTTGGTTTGGATCCAAGAAAATTATTAGAAATAGCAATGGAATGCGATCCAAAATTTATGTTTATTCCAGCGCATATATGAACTCCATGATTTTCTTTGTTTGGTTCTAAATCTGGTTTTAATAGAATCGAAGATTGTTTTGAGGAATATACGCCTTTTATAAGAGCTTGCGAGACAGGGCTTTCTTCTGATCCAGAGATGAATTGATTGGTCAGCCAGTTAGATAATGTCAATTTGGTTTCTAATTCAGATTGTCATTCACCAGAAAATATCGCTAGAGAATGCAATGTGATTGATAGTGAGCTTTCTTATGATGGTTTGTATAAGGTAATAAATACGCCAAATTCAGATAAATTTTTATACACAGTTGAGTTTTACCCAGAAGAAGGCAAATACCATTATGATGGTCATTTGGATTGTAATGTTTGTTTTAGTCCTAAAGAAACAAAGAGTTATCAAGGAAAGTGTCCTGTGTGCGGAAAATCATTGGTGGTAGGGGTCATGAATAGAGTAATGGAATTAAGTGATAGAACATTAGCAGAAGCTAAAAAAATGTCAAGAGTGCCTTTTAAATCATTGATACCTTTAAAAGAGATTATTTCTCAAATGTTGTCTGCAGGTGTAAAGAGCCAAAAAGTTTGTCAATATTATGATAGTATGATTAATCTAATGGGCAATGAATTAGATATTTTGTTGAAAAAACAGGAAAATAATTTTAAAAAAAATGGGTTTTCTGAAATAGGCCAAATGATTTTAAAAATGAGAAATAATAAAGTAGAAAAAAGCCCAGGATTTGACGGTCAGTATGGTAAAATTATTATAAAATAGTTATTGGTATATTTTTTAAAAAAATGATATAATAATATAAATTAAAAAATAAATATGTCTTTGGTTTATATTGTGGAAAGCATTTTAAAGAAAATATGATATTTTTTTAAACATTGGTATGTTGATGGTTTTTGATTTTTGTATCGACAATATATCTTTGCCATTAAAAGACTTGATAGGCGATGGTCATTACTAGTAACAGTTAGAAACATGTTTAAGCCATTGTATCAGGATTATACTTTTGCCGGCTATTTTATTGGCATTGGGTTTAGAATGGCTAGATCTCTAATTGCTTCTTTTGTTTATTTAATTATTAGCGTGGTGTTTGTTTTTGTTTATTGTTTGTGGGCAATGATTTTACCGGTTTTAGTTTTCAAAACTTTTAATTAATTTTCAACATGACTTTAATATTTAATTCAAAAAACAAAGATTTTCGAGTTAATTTTAAAAGGTTAGATTTTAATGATTTTTATAATAAAATAATTAATATTATTTTAACCTTTTTTTGAGTAATAACTTTAGTGGTTAGCTTAATTTTAATATCTCATGCCAAGTTTCAATATATTGGCATGATTGTGTTATTAATGGTTTTAGATGTGTTTTTAAATAGAAATAATGCAGATAAGAAAATAACCTTAGAAGAAATAAATAAAAAAGTTATAAAGGTAGATTGCTTTTTGAGAAGAGACACAAGGAGTGTTATTTTAAAAAGTTATTATTATGCTTTAAATAATCAAAAAGATTTTCAAGGAGTTTTGTTTAAAAATTTATTGAAAGACAAATTGATTTTTTATTCTTTTATTAAGCTAGACATAAAGCCAGTAGAAATGGCTAGTATGATTGAAAAAGAATTGGAGAATGAGGTTCAAAATGATCCAGTGGAATTAAAAAAATATGTAAAGGAATTGTTAAAAAAATCTTTTGAAGAAGCAATTAATATCAATGACAATCAAATCAATAAATCAGCGTTGATTCTGTCTTTAATTGGTGAGAAAAGCAGTATGCTTGTTGACAAAATTGCTAATCGCTTTGGTTTTGGTTATAATGATTTGCATAATGCTTTGATTTTAATGAGCTTGCCAGTGCCAAATATTGATCATTTAATTTCTGGTGTAGGTGATTTTTTTAGATTGCGTATGAAATATGGTTACAAATTTAGAATTGACAGAGCTTTTATGTCCAGGATTACAGATTATTTGGATAAAGTTTCTATTGACTTGACTTCTTTGGCCCAAAGGATGCAAATTGGTTTTTTAATTGGCCATGAGAGAGAATTTAATCAAATGGTGCAAATTTTGTTAAAAGGAGGCAGTAATAACGTTATGTTAATTGGTGAGCCAGGTAGCGGTAAAGAGACAATTATTATGCATTTAGCAAGAAAGATAGTTTTTGATGAAGTTCCTCAAAAACTTTTTGACAAGAGGATGGTCATGCTTAATATAGGAGATATCACTCAAGGAGCTGAAAATGTAGGAGAGATGCAACAAAGATTAAGCTTGTTGATAAGAGAAATTATTGAAGCAGGTAATATAATTTTATATATTCCAAATATCTACAATTTAAAACAAACTAATATAGAAAACACTGGCATGAATGCAGCTGATTTTTTGAAGCCAATTTTTCAGTCAAATTTAATTCCTGTTATTGGTAGTACTACGGCTTATGAGTACCACACGATTATTGAAAAAGATGCTGAGTTTGCTAATATTTTTGAAAAAATAAAAGTTGAAGAAGTTTCCGAAGATGAGGCCACAAGAATTTTAAGCTATCGGGCGTTGGCTTTTGAAAAAATAAACAGAGTGGCTATTACTTATAAAGCTATAAAAAGAGCAGTGTTTTTGGCAAAAAGATTTTTACCTGATAAGTTGTTGCCAAGTTCTGCTGATAGCTTGCTAAAAGAAACTATTTTTTATGTAAAATCTTTGGGCAAGAAAG
The DNA here is from genome assembly GCA_964475745.1 of uncultured Candidatus Saccharibacteria bacterium. GTDB lineage: Bacteria > Patescibacteriota > Minisyncoccia > UBA6257 > JAKLIH01 > CAYGJE01. The sequence continues at coordinate 80,214 of CAYYXO010000002.1, forward strand.
TTGTTTGCGAAGATGATGTGATTTTAATAGTAGAAAACAAAACCAGAATACCTATTTCTAGAGTCACTAAGGGTGAGGCCGAAAGTTTGTTAAATATGGAAAAACTTATTCATCAAAAATTGATAAATCAAGAAGAGGCTGTTAAATCAATTAGTGAATCAATGCGAGAGTATCGAGCTGGTTTTTCAAAGAAAAAAGGACCAATAGGAACTTTTTTGTTTGTTGGTCCAACTGGAGTTGGCAAAACTGAGCTTTCAAAAGTTTTGGCAGATATTAATTTTGGCAGTCAGGAAAGAATGATAAGATTTGACATGGCTGAGTTTCAAGATGAAAATTCGATTAATCGTTTTATTGGGAGCGCTGATGGAAAAACTGTTGGCTTGCTGACGGAAGCGGTAAAGCAAAATCCTTTTTCTTTGGTCTTACTAGATGAATTTGAAAAAGCAAATGACAAAATTTTAAATTTGTTTTTAGCTGTTTTTGACGAAGGCCGGCTGACAGATAGGTTTGGCAGATTAGTGGATTTTAATAATACTATCATTATTTGCACTTCAAACGCAGAATCAGGCTTTATTAAACAAGAAATCGACAAGGGAACAAAATATAATATTTTAGCAGAAGATTTAAAGAAAAAGTTGACCAATGTTTTTAGACCAGAACTTTTAAATCGTTTTACCAAGATTTTAGTTTTTAAAGAGCTAACAAAACAACATATTTATGAAATAGCTAATTTGCATTTAGATAAATTAAAAAAGTTGCTACTTAAAGAACACGGAGTATTTTTAGAAATTTCTGATGAGGTAACAAAAAAAGTTGCTGAATTAGGCTATGACCCTTCTTTTGGTGCAAGGCCACTGGAGGGAGTAATTAGAGAAAAAATACGAAGTAAAATAGTTGATGCTGTGCTGAGAAATAAATTAACAAAAGGATCAACAGTGTTTTTTGACATGGAAAACAATGATTTTAAAATGGAAATTAAAAATCAAAATTAAATTAAAAAAACATTATGAAAAAAATATTTGTAACAAGAAAAATGGACGGAGAGATTTTTAATAAATTGTCTGAAGCTGGTTTTCAAGTTGATGTTCATGACGAATGTTTGGCAGATAAAGAGGAATTAAAAAAAGTGGTGAAAGAATACGATGCTATTATTACCACTGTTGGCTGCGAGGTTAAAAGTGAAGTTCTTGAAGGGGCAGGCGATCAATTAAAAATTGTGGCGACTGCTTCAGCTGGCTATGATCACATTGATGTTGAAAAGTGCAAAGAAAAAAATATCTTTGTCACTAATACTCCAGGAGCTAATGCTTGATGCGTGGCGGAGCATACTGTTGGCTTGATACTAAATTTAACTCATAGAATTTCTGAGTCAGATAGATTTGTCCGAAAGGGGGAATTTCATGGCTTTCAATTTAATTTGTTTTTAGGAGATGAAATAAAAGATAATATAATTGGTATTGTTGGGCTTGGCCATATTGGGAAAGATGTTTTTAAAATTTTGCATGATGGCTTTGGTTGTAAGGTTTGTTATTATGACTGTGAGCGTGATTTGGATTTTGAAAAAGAAAATGACATTACTTTTGTTGAGAATTTAGAAGCACTGATGAAGATCTCTGATATTTTAACTTTGCATGTGCCGCTTAACAAAGAAACCAAATATTTAATCAATAAAAACAATTTAAAATTTATGAAGCCAAGCTCCTATATTATAAACACAGCTAGAGGGGCAGTAATCAATGAAAAAGAATTAGCGGAAGCTTTAAAAGAGGGAGTTATAAAAGCAGCTGCTCTGGATGTTTTTGAAGATGAACCAGTCATAACTAAAGATTTGTTTTTGATGGAAAATGTTATTTTAACACCTCATATTGCTGCTTCTTCACAAGAAGCACATGAAAAAATGATTGAAATGGCTATGGAAAATGTAAAAATGACTTTAGGGGAAGGCAAGCCAAGAGATACTGTCTAAAAAATAACTAAAAAACCGCCTGATATCAGGCGGTTTTTCTTGACATAAGTTTTAAGAAATGCTTAGGTGAAAAAATTGACAAAAGGTTGTTTTTTGGTTTTTTTGTGTTATACTTTAAGTGTTGTTATTTGTTTTTTGAAAAATAAAGAGAGGAGAGAAAGATGATTAAAAATGTTGTCCTGAGTCATTCTGCGCCTTTGTTAGATCCGTATTGTTTGATTTCGATACCCGATGCATGTAAAAAAGATGTATTGATATGGGTGCCTTCAGAAACAATTCGTAAGCTGTCGAGTATTGCTTATGGCAAGGAAAAGGGTAGTGGCATTATCTCAGAATATGCCAAAACTTTTTTGAAATGGTTTGAGGAAAATATGAAGTCGTCTGAAACGGGGTTTTTAGGAATGGAATATGCTGAAGGCAGTGTTTTTTCAGTAGTTGAAGACATTATAAAAAAAGGTTTTGAGCCACAGATACTAACTGTTTTTGACCAGGAAAAAATTATTGCAAAAAATAAAGGCATAGCTTTATTTACAAATATCTCTTATGACCCAGAGGCAGTAGCCAAAAATGTTTATCGAAAATTTCCTAAAATTGAAACAGTTGACGTTGAAACAGATATAATTGATCGAATATATAATAGAGAAGCCATAGTTACTCCAATGGATTTTGGTAAAACGATATACATTCCTAATCAATGCTATATTTTAAAGAATGGAATTAATGTTGTTTTGGCAATCTACAATCCATTTTCTAAAAAAATTGAACAGGTTCCTTTTTCGTCAGAAGAAGACAAAAAAGGTTTTGGTCCTAAAAATTATGAACAATGCTTTGCTGATTATTGTTTGAGGGCCAAACATATTAGAGGAGCTATTTTTTTCGGAGAAAGTGGTTCAGGTAAAAGCTATTTGCCATTTAGAGCAGGATTGGATCAAGTTATTGTAAATGGCAATGGCCATAAAAAAATTGAAATTGGCTATGGCTTTGATGAAATGTATGCTTTTTCCAAGATGATCGTTTTTAAGGGCTCTGATCCAGAATCTGAAATCTATCCAGGCATAGTGCCAGGAGATGCAAGGCAAAAAATCGATTATGAAGCTGGATCCATAAGAGACATTTTAGAGGTGCTTTCTCAGGATAAAGACATGACTTTTGTTTATGGCAAAAAAAATAATCCTGAAATATTGGAAGCTCTAGAAGCGGAAAATATTTTGAAATTTGAATCTCCTGCTGGAATAACAGGCAGGAGCTTTAACAGAGCTTTTGTCTTTATTGATGAGGGGCAACTTTTGTCCAGAAAAATAATGCAAACTCTCATTAGAAGAATGGGCAAAGGAACAAAATTTGTTGTTTCTGGAGACTTGCTTCAGATGGGTGTTGATGGTTACCGCCATGATAATGGGTTAACATTGTTGGCAGAAAAACTATCACATGAGCCACATTTTGCTTTTGTGCCGTTTACTAAAAGCATTAGATCTATTACTTCAGAGGCTTGTTCAAGAGCCTTTAGTAAAATGTTTTAATGTTTTGATATGGCATGGCCGCGCTTTAGGCGCGGCCATTTTTAATTATATTTTTTTGGTCATGTAGGTGTCTTGTTCTTTGTAGCCCAGTTTTTGGTAATATTCACGAACGCCAATGCCTGAGATAATAGCCATCTTTGAAAGCTTGAATTCTTTTTTGGCTATTTCTTCTGCTTTTAAAATAAGTTGTTTTCCAAGTCCTTGGTGTTGAGCTGAGGTGGATTTGTTTTTTATTTTTATTTGCTTACCATAGGTGTGGACTTCGCGAATAATGGCGCTATTTTCTAAAGCTTTAAAGTCAGGTTTTTCCTGAGAAGGAATCCTAAGTCTTAAAAGACTGTAGAGATTTTTTCTTTCTTTGTCTTCAAAGCTTAAAAAGATTTCTTGGCCATCGCTAGCTTGATAATCAAGACGAAACATTTCTAGTTTGGCTTTTGGGTTTCAGCTGTCTTTTATTTCTCGATAGCGAATTTCTCAAACTTTTTTGTTTTCTTGAGTAAGCTCTCTCTCAACAAACTCTCTTAAGTTGGAAACTTTTACGCCATCAACAACGCTAATAGCAGGAATGTCTCTGATCAATCTTTGAACGCGACAATAGCTAGGTACTTCTAATAAAATATCTTTTAAAAGCTTTAAAAGAGTTTTGTAGGTATAGGGTTTGTAAAGTCCTTTTTGATAAATGCCAAAAAGTTCAGCTTCTTTGATAACCATGCATGGATAAATTTTTAACATGTCTGGTTGAAAATCTTGGTTTGAAAAAAGTTCTTTAAACATAGCTAAATCTTTTTTTGGATTTGAACCATAAAGATTAGGCATCATGTGGTAGCAAATTTTAAAGCCAGCGTCTTTTAGTAGTTTAGTGGCTTCAATAGTTGTTTTAATGGGATGACCTCTTTTGTTTAATTTTAAAATATCATCATAAACGCTTTGAACGCCCATTTCTATTCTAGTAACACCTAGTTTTCTTAGATGCTTGATTTCTTGATGGTCAATAAAATCAGGTCGTGTTTCTATGGTAAGTCCAATAATGCGATGTTTTGCTTTTTCGTTTGTTTTTTGAGCTTCTAATAATGATTTTGAAGATTGTTGATTGCAAGTGTCAAAAATTTTCTTGATAAAAGCATTTTGATATTTTTTGTCAAAAAAAGAAAAAGTTCCACCAATGACAATTATTTCTAATTTGTCAGTGGGGTGGCCGTTTAGGGCTAAAACCTCTAGTCTTTCCCGAGTTTGTTTTTTAGGGTCAAAATCATGTCTTAAAGCTCTTAAAATTGCTGGTTCATTGTCTAGATAGCTTTTAGGAACTGACTTTTGGGTAGGGCAGTAAACACATTTTCCTGGGCAAGGGTAAGGTTTGCTGGAAATGGTAATGACAGAAACTCCTGAAAGAGAGCGCGTGTTTTTGCTTATAAGAAGGTTTTCAAGGTTTGGGTTTGGCTTGATAGTTTGATTTTTTACTAAAATTTGGTAAAATGATAGTAGTTCGCTGTTATAGATGACATTGAGCTTGTATGCTTTACAAAGCTTATGTTTGTAGATTTCAATGTCGTTTTTTGTTTTTGGTTTTGATTTTATTAAATCTTTAATAACTATTTTTGGATCCATTATGAAAAAAGATTATGCGGATTATTTGTTAAATTATAATAGGGAAGTATATAATGACATGGCAGTTGAATTTTCTAAAACCAGACAATGGTTTTGAGATGATTTAAACTTTTTGTTGGAATATATAAAAGAAGGAGAAAAAGTTTTAGATTTGGGCTGTGGTAATGGTAGACTGCTGAAAGCTTTGAAAGAAAAACAAGTTCAGTATTTAGGAGTTGATAATAGCGAAGAACTGCTTTTGCAAGCTCAAGCTAGCTTTCCTGATGAAAAAAGTTTTTTTCTAAAAGCAGATGCTTTAAATTTACCTTTAAAGGACAATGAGTTTGATAAAGTTATGTCTATTGCTGTTTTACAGCATATTCCTTCAAAAGAATATCGACTAAAGTTTTTAAAAGAATGCTTAAGGGTTTTAAAACCAGATGGCAAATTAATTTTAACAGTGTGGTTAGTCAAAAATGTTTCTAAGCATTATGATTTTAAAAAAGCGTTTATTTCTAACCTAAAATCTTTTTTGGGTTTAAGCAAGATGGATAAAAATGACTTTTTAATACCTTTTAAAACTGGGTCTTTAGAAAATCTCGGTGATAGATATGTGCATGCTTTTTCTTTAAAAGAGCTTAGGAGCTTGTTCAAAGAAGCTGGTTTTAAATTGATTAGCAGTGGCTATTCTTTTGATAAAAAGCGCAGCAAAAGAAATATTTATGCTGTGGCTATAAAGAAAGATTAGCATAAAAACAGCTAAAGCGCAATTATTAATAAAATAAATAAACTATTTTAATGGATATTGTTTTAACTTTTGTGATAATATTTTTTTCTTTGGTTTTACATGAGGTTTCTCATGGTCAAGCAGCAAAAATTTTAGGAGATGACACAGCTGAAAAAATGGGTCGGTTGAGCTTGAATCCTTTTAAGCACATAGATCCTATTGGCACCATTTTAGTTCCTTTGCTTTTGGTATTATTTGCTACCATGGCAAACACAAGGCCTTTTGTGTTTGGTTGAGCAAAACCAGTACCAGTAAATCCTTTTAATTTGAAAAATCCCAAAAGAGATATGGCGTTGATTGCTTTAAGTGGTCCGGCGTCTAATCTTTTTCTAGCGATTGTTTTTAGTTTGGTTATTCGTTTTAGTCATGTTTTTAATTTAGCGCCTGCAGTGGTTAGTTTTTGTATTATGGTGGTGTTTTTAAATATTTTGTGAGCAGTCTTTAATTTAATACCTTTGCCACCACTTGATGGTTCAAAAATTCTTTTTTATTTTTGAAAAAACAATGAATTAGAGGAAATTTTAAGTAGATATAGCTTGATGTTTTTGATTTTGTTTATTTATTTTGGTTTGCCGTTTTTACAAACAATAACTTATAACTTGACCATGTGGATGTCAGGGCTTTAAACAAGACTAGTGGCTTGTTATTTTGAGGCTTTTTTGTTATGCTATAAAAAATTAAACATGAATAATGGCTAGAAAAAAATCACCTAATAAAAAAAGAGACGAGCAAATGTCGCTTGGCCTTAGTAATCCTTTTGAAGCATTAAAAAGCGAGGTTAAGCGTGGTATAGCATCAATTTTTATGCTGTGTTTGTCTTTGATATTTTTGTTAAGTGCTTTTAGTTTAGCAGGAGTAGCGGGCGAGCTTATTTTCAATTCTTTTGGGAAGTTTTTTGGAGTAGGCTATTATTTATTGCCGGTTGCTTTTTTGATTATTGCGATACATTTATTAAGATCTAGAAGAGAAAAGGAGCCAAAATATAATTTTATGATTGCGGGCTTACTTTTAGCAATAGTTAGTTTGCTGGGCATTATCGATTTGCTATCACCGATGTCAGGAGGCTTCTTAGGAAAATTGTTTGGCGCAGTAGAAAGACTGTTTGGTATTTATGCTGGTTTTATTATTTTATTTAGTATTTTTCTTTCAGGGGTTATTCTTGCCACTGAATCACAATTTAATTTATTGGCTCTTTTGAAAAAACTTTTTTCAAGAAAAAATAAAAAGGAATTACATGTTTTAAATGAAAATAATTTTGAGGAAGGCCAAAAGATAAGTTTACAAGAGAAAATAGAGGAAAAAGAAGAAGAGGAGGAAACAAAAGATTTAAAACTAAAGAAGAAGCCATCAGAAGTAAAAATTTTAAATGGAGATGAAGAAAAAATAAAAGAAGTAGAGCTTTTAAATAAAAAGAAAATTGAAAATTATAAGCTACCTTCATTGGAATTATTAGAAAGTCAAACTGGCAAGCCAACAGTAGGCGATGTAAGAGCCAATGCCAATATTATTAAAAGAACTTTTGAAAATTTTGGCTTGGAAGTTGAAATGTGTGATGTTTGTATTGGCCCAACAGTCACTCAATATACTTTAAAGCCAGCAGAAGGCGTAAAGCTTTCTAAAATTGTTAATTTACACAATGATTTAGCGTTGTCTTTAGCAGCCCATCCTATTCGTATTGAAGCGCCAATTCCTGGTAAATCTTTAGTGGGTATTGAAGTGCCAAATAAAGCAGTAGCTACAGTTAGATTGAGAAATTTACTTTCAACTGAAGAATTCCAAAAATCAGAAGAAAATCTTTTGATACCTGTTGGTAGAAATGTTGCTAATGAGCCAATCTACGGCAATTTAGCAAGAATGCCTCATATTTTGATTGCTGGTGCAACAGGCACAGGAAAGTCAGTTGGCATTCATTCTTTGATTATGTCATTATTGTACAGAAACTCTCCTGAACAGCTTAAATTTATTATGATAGATCCAAAAAGAGTGGAGTTATCTCATTATGAAGGAATTCCACATTTGATTACCCCTGTAATAACTGACAATAAAAAAGCTTTACCAGCATTAAGATGAGCTATTGCCACTATGGAAGCTAGACTAGAAGAGTTGCAAGCAAAAAAAGTTTTTGATATAAAAAGTTACAACAAATTGATTAAAAAGAGCGATGGCGAAATAATGCCATATATTGTTGTTGTGATTGATGAGCTAGCTGATTTGATGATGCACTTTGGTCGCGATTTAGAAGCAGCAGTGGTGCGTATTGCTCAATTAGCAAGAGCAGTGGGCATTCATTTAGTGATTTCAACTCAAAGACCATCAGTTGAAGTTATTACTGGTTTAATAAAAGCAAATATTACTTCGAGAGTGTCGTTTCAAGTTGCTTCGCAAATTGATTCTAGAACAGTGCTTGATACCAGTGGAGCTGAGAAGCTTTTGGGCAGAGGTGATTTGTTATTCTTGACTCCTGACTTAGGAAAGCCAAAAAGATTGCAAGGTGCGTTCGTTTCTGATATTGAAATTAGTTCAGTAGTTGATTTTATTAAAAGTCAAGATTTGGCAACTTTAGAAACGATATCTTTTGAAGGCAAAAATGAAGAATCAAATGGTGGAGGCACAATGATTGATTTTGATAAATTTGATCCAGATGAAGATGAAAAATTTGCTGAAGCAGTCGAATTAGTAACTATGAGTCAGAAAGCCTCAACTTCATTTTTACAAAGAAAACTTGGCTTGGGCTATGGAAGAGCAGCAAAAATAATTGATACCATGGAAGAAAGAGGAATTGTGGGTCCTGCTAATGGCTCAAAGCCAAGAGAGGTATTTTTACAACGACAAAACCCAATGGAAATAGATAATGATATTTTGCCAAAAGATTATGATGAAGAAGAAGATATTTAACAAATGTTAAAAAATTATTATGCAAAAAGGTAAAACAAAAGATGATATTTTTAGCTTTGGAGATTTTTTGAGAAAAAGAAGGGAGGAAAAGAAATTAACTTTAGAAAAATTGGAAGCTTTAACAAAGATAAATATAAAGACACTGGAAAATTTAGAAAGCGAAAGGTTTGAAAAAATGCCTCCTAAGATTTATATCAAAGGTATTATTTCAAAATATTGCCAACATGTTGAGCTAGATGAAAAAGAAATATTGCCTTTATTCGATCAATATTTTCAAGAGACTAAAAAAGAAGATGATTTTAATTTGAGAAGAAATGCAGTGTTTAATTTGTCTGGCAAGGGTGAAAAAGTAAAATCTTTTGATGTGGGCAAGATTTTTATCTGAGTTTTTATATTAATTATTGGTATTTTTTTGATAAGACAAATTTCTTTGATGGTTTTGCCACCAAAAATTGAAATGACAAACCCAGCAGAAGAAATTTCTTATGTAAATACAGCTTTGAACATCCAAGGAAAAGTTATTAGGACAAAGCAACTCTCAATAAACAATCGCCCGATTTTGTTTGATGAAAATGGCTATTTTGAACATTTGATGATTTTAGAGCCAGGAAGAAATGAAATCACGATTCGAGCTGTTAGCCAGCTTCAAAAAAAGACAGATCTAGTTAAAACAGTATTTTATCAATCACCAGAATAATAATTTAAAACGACCGCCATTTTGGCGGTCGTTTTTATGCAAAGACTAAATGAAATTTACGGGGTCAACATCAATATAAAAATGGTCAGGTAAGATTTTTAAAAGTTGGTTTCTCATTTTTAAATCTTTTTTCGAGATAATCATGGGTTTATCTAAAATCATTTTAATTTTAAAATTTCAAAAATAAGTGTCGTTGATTTTTTCATGGTAGTTGGGGCAGACAGAGGTGGTGGCAAATTTCTTCTCAAGTTTGTTTTTTTGGATGGTTTTGGTTATTTTTTCAAAAGAAGCTTCTAGTTCTTGCTGAGCTCTTTCTTTGCTTTTGTTTTTATTGCTAATTTGTATAATTTGGGAAAAAGGAGGAAATAGGTATCTTTTTCTTAACAAAAGCTCGTCTTGCCAAAAACTTTCAAAATCATGATTTTTGATGATTTCAAAAAGAGGGTGGTCTTTGACAGTGGTTTTGATAAAAAAGTTTTTTGTGCTTAGGCTTTTTAATTTTATCAGCAGGGATAGTATTTTTTCTTCTGTTTTAAAATCAGGTAAGTAAAATAAATTATCGAGGTTGATAGCAGCAACATTTTTTACTTTAGCTAGCTGAGGCTTGAACAGATAAGAAGTTCCCAGAATAATGCCTTTTTCTGCCAAATTAAAATCATTGATGATGGCTAAAGACTTTTCTTCAGGATGTTCTTGTTTAAGAGCAAAAGTAGGGATGTTTTTTTCTTTTAAAAAGGTTTTTATTTCTTCAGCCAATCTATCAACGCCTTGGTTAAGGGGCGTGAGGTTAATGCTGTTGCATTTAGGGCAATAATTTTTAGCATAAAATTTGGCTTCACACAAGCGACAATAAAAAAACTTGTTTTTGCTTGTTTGGTGGTAGGTTAAAGGTTTTTTACATTTAAGGCAAGAAAAGATATAGTGGCATTTTTTGCAAATAAGGCCATGGTGATAGCCCTTTTGATTGGTAAAGAAAATTCATTTTTTGTTTTCTTGGTTTAAAAGTTCTCTTTTAAAAGTGCCACTAAGAAGGGTTTGGTCATAATTAAATAAATCACTAAAAATAACCTGAGTGTTTACAGCAGGATCTAGTTTTTTTAGTGGCAACATCAAGCTTAGTTCATTTTTTAATGTTTTATGCAGTGCTAGGCTGAGCTCGTCTTTTTGAAAAATGATGTCGATTTTATTTACTTTGGCATATCATTTTAAAATAGTTTCAAAATTCAAATAAGGCCTTCGGTCTCATGATTTGTAGCTGTCGTCATTACTATTAAATATAGCGATAAGACCTAAATTGTCTAAGGGCAATGAAAGACCTTTTCTTAAGCTGAAAATAATAGTAGGTTTATTGCCAAGAAGTGTTTGATAGGCTTGGTTAAGGTTTTTCTGGCTTACTTTTTCGTCAATAACAATGAAATTTTCTTTGTTAAAATAGCTGGAAAAATGATCAAGATAAAAGATTAGTTCAGCATTGGTGCTAAAAGCAAAAAATACGCTTTGATTGTTTTGTAAGGTTGAGTTTATTTTTTCAATAAAATTTTCTGAGAAAAGAGGGGTTTCTTTTTGAAAGCTGATTAACTCATCAGGCTCTGTTGAAGGCAGCTTGTTTTTTTCTAGATATTTTATGATGCTAGTAATGTTTTTAGGCAGAAGAGTTTTTACTACTCTGGTTAGGTCGTCAAAATAATATTCACTAACAAATTTGGCAATTTTTCAAAATGATTCTGAAGCAAGAGGTTTTTCATAGATTATGCTACTTATTTTTTTGGTGTTAAAGTCGCTTGATTTGATTTCATTTTTTATTTTATCAAGAGGAGTAGTGGAAGCAACAATAGCCATGATTTTTTGTGTTTTGATGGTTATTTCAACAATAGCCCCTTGACTCAAGGGGTTTTTATGAAAATAATAGAGTATTTGAGAAACACTTTTAGGCAAGTGTTGCAAGGGAATAACTTCAATAATATACATGATAAATAATAAAGTTTGTTTAGGTTTAGTATAGTAAATTTTTGGTATTTTAGCAATTATAAAATATCTTTGACAAATATAGATAAATATGATATAATTAGAGTATAAATGTGTTATGATTTTGAACGTTAAAAAACAAATTTTTAGTTGTTTTTAAAAAACAACCAGGAGGAAAAATGAATAAATTTTGGAAGTTTTTGTGCGTGGTGCCTGGTTTTTTGTTCGCTGTGCTTTTTGTTAGGTTTCTTCACCTGTTTATATTTGGAAGTGTTGAAGAATATCTTAGATATTCTTTTGTTGAGAGCCCACTGCTGTTTTTCTTGTTTACAGTAATAGTTTTTTTGGTTTTATTTGTCTTGTTTCATGTGAAAACGCATGCACTTAAAAATACTTCTTTTTTTGTTCTCGCACTAGTTTTTTCCTTTTTGATTGTCTTTGTTGTCGTGGGGGCAATGAAGAATTTTCCAACTGATGGAGTTTTGATAAAAAATGACAGAAATATACTGATTAAAGAAGTTAAAAAAGGTTTTAACTGGAGCTTCTTTGACCAGGACTTTGTTTCTTTTGAAGAGTGGAAGTGCAAAGTGGAGCTTCCATACATAGATTTGTTAAAATCTATGCAAGTTAGAAAATTTTTAGTTGTTATTCATTTGAATGAAATGGATAACAACAAATTCTTACAAGCGCTAGAAAATAAAAAAGAGATAGAAAAGGGTGTTTTTCTCGTGATTGAAAGAAACATCGAGGAAATAGCAAATACAAAAAAATTCCCTAAGTTTATTGAAATGCCAGATGCTGTTCAAGTGTGGAATCCAGGAATAGATGGTATTTCAAAAATTAGAACGATTCATTGGATAATGGGAGGAGAATTGTTTGTTAGCGAATACGTAGAAAGGATAGAAATACGAAGATAGCAAAAAAAGAGCGTGCGGCCAGATATACTATCTGGCCGCTTTTTTATTATGTCAAAATTAACAAACTATATATGATTGAATAAAAAGTTTTTTTGTGATAAAATAGCTTTGTTAATAAAACTAAAAGAAATATATGTTTCAAAATCTTATAATGCGACAAATGTTGTTCGCGCAACTCAAAAAAATGAACATCCCAAAAGATCAGCAAAATAAAATAGTGAATGCCATAACAAAAAACCCAGATTTTTTTAAGAAAATGGCAGAAGACATGCAAAGTGAATTAAAAACCAATCCAAATCAAGCTCAAGTAGCTCAAAAATTAGCTGGTAAATATCAAGCAGAGATAGCTAAAATTATGAAAGAAGCTGAATAAATAATATTTATGAAAATACATCGCTTTTCCTATAATTTTAATTTTCATGATGGCTTAATGATGATCAAAGATAGAGAAATTATCCATCAGATGAAGAATGTTTTGAAATTACAAAAAAGTGAAAGAATTGTATTGGTTGATTTAGGAAAGAAAGAGGCTTTGTGTGAAATAGTGGGTATAGCCAATGATTTTTTGCAAATTAAACTGCTAGATCAGAAAGATATTGTAGCTAGTAGAGCTTTTGAAATTAATCTTTGCTGTTCAGTTTTAAAAAAAGATAATTTTGAATGAGTGGTTCAAAAAGCCACAGAAATTGGCGTGGATATGATAACGCCGATTATTTTTCAAAAAACCATAAAAACAAACTTAAATTTTAAAAGATTGGAAACAATTGCCCTGGAGGCCATCGAGCAATCCGAGAGATTAGAAAAAGTAAGCATAAATGAAATATTTGATTTTAAACAAATTTTACTCAAAAAGATTTTTGATGGTGATATAAACATTATATTCAATAAAACAGGAGATGATTTTGTTGAGTTTTTTGATAAGATAAAAATTAAAAAGGAAAAAAGAATTAATATTTTTATTGGACCTGAGGGAGGGTTTTCAGCTGATGAATTGTTTTTGGCTGAGCAAAACGGCTTTAAAATTATTAATTTAGGCAATACTAATTTAAGAGCAGAGACAGCAGCTATTTTAGCTACCTTTGTAATAAACAATTTAATTTAATTTTGATGCGTTTTTTAGTTGAAGTTAAGTTTTCAAAACAGGAAAAATTGCCTAAAAAAATTACTGAAAATAGCTATATTATTTACACTAATAAAAAACCCAAAAACAATGAAGCAAATTTAGATGTTATTAATCAGTTGGCAAAAGCTTTAAAAACAGCCAAGAGTAATCTTAAAATAGTAGCTGGGCAAACATCAAAGCATAAAATTTTAGAAGCAAATTAAAACAATCACTTGAGGGTTGTTTTTTTATTAAAAACTATTTAAAAAGAGTTGTTTTTATTTGTGGTTTTTGTTACAATTTTAATAAGAAAAATAAAACTTATTAATAATTAAATAATTATTATACTATGATGCATGTAAAAAAATTTAGAGATACCAATTTAATTGACATTGAAAGTGTAGGAGGTAAAAATTCTTCACTAGGCGAAATGATTCAATCTTTGACTGAGAGGAAAATAGTCAAAGAAAAGGTTGTTTTAGAGCTATTAGTAAAAGCCATTAAAGAAGCGGGCTATGAGCCAGGGAGTGATGTTTCTTTGTCTTTAGATGTGGCTGCCAGTTCAGTATATAAGAGCGGAAAATATCATTTAGGAGGAGAAGAATATACATCAGATGAGTTGATTTTGTTTTATCAAAAGTTAATTAAAACTTTTCCTATTGTTTCGATTGAAGATGGTTTAGCTGAAGATGATTGAGATGGTTGAAAGAAACTGAAAAAAGAATTAAAAGACAAAGTGCTTTTAATAGGTGATGACATCTTTGTAACC
>CAYYXO010000003.1:0-48722 GCA_964475745.1 uncultured Candidatus Saccharibacteria bacterium
GGTAACTTGCAAAAAACAGTCGAAAAAGGTAAAACATACAAACTTATCAAAACAACAATAATTAAAAATATTATTATGGAAATTAAGGCGTCTTTAAAATATTTAAGGATTGCACCGCGAAAGGTAAGGTTGGTTACTGAATTAGTTAAACGATTAACCTTAGCTAAAGCTGAACAGCAATTAAAATACAATCCAAAAAGAGCATCAAAAGATATTCTTAAGCTTTTAAAATCAGCTAGAGCTAATGCGGTTAATAATTACCAATTAGACCCTAATGATTTATTTATTTCACACATAAATGTTACTGATGGGCCAACTCTTAAAAGAATTATGCCAAGAGCTCGCGGGTCTGCTTATTTAATTCGCCATAGAACTTGCCATGTTGATCTTTCACTCAAATCCACCAAAGGAAAAACTATTAAAGTTGATAAAGAAAAAGTAACTAAAAAAACCAAAAAGAGAGTTGTTGCTAAAAAAGGAACTACAACTAGTAAAGTCGATCGAGAGAAAGGATCTGTTAAAGCATCTAAAGGTGTGGCAAAAAATATTGTCCAACGAAAAGTTATTAACTAATATAATATTAATTCAAAAATAACTAAATATTTAATTTATGGCACAACATATTAATCCAATAATAAAAAGATTAGGCATAAACAAGAATTGAAATTCTCGTTGGTTTGATTTGGTAAATTTTCCTTGAAAATTAGCAGAAGACCAAGTAATAAGAAAAGCTCTAGAGCCTTTATTGTCTAAAGCCCACTATCAAAATGTTGATCTTGAAAGAAAAGGAGACAGAATTAATATTACTATTTTTTCTGCTAAGCCAGGTATGATTATCAAGCACAAAGGAGAAGGTTTGGACGAGGCTAAAAAAATCATTGAAAAAGCCGTAGTAAAATTTAGAAAGAAAGAAAGAATAAACAATGCTTTTAGCCTAAGTATAAACATCGAAGAGGTTAGAAAGCCTTATTTATCCGCTCAAATTGTTGCCTTTGATCTTAGAGATGACCTCCAAAAAAGAATTTCTTATAGAAAAACCATCAAAAAATATTTAGAAAGAATTATGTCCAATCGAGAAGTAAAGGGTGCTAAAATTTATGTTACCGGAAGATTAGATGGTGCTGATATTGCTAGATCCGATTTTGTTAAAGATGGTAAATTACCTTTAAACACCTTAAGAGCCAATATTGATTATGCTTCAATTCCAGCTTATTGTACTTATGGCAAGATTGGGATAAAGGTATGAATCTACAAAGGAGAAACTTTTAATAACACCAAAAAATAATCAAGTTAATTAATAACACTAACAAACAAGTATTATGCTTACTCCAAAAAGAACCAAACATCGAAAAATGCACAAAGGAAGAGGTTTAAAGCGCAACTTTGAAAGTCGCGGTGTTGATCTTGAATATGGTGCTTATGGTATTTGCAGTATTGACAACAAACGCATTACTAGTCGTCAGATTGAATCTGCTCGTAGAGTTCTCTTGAGATTTATTAGAAAAGGTGGAAAATTATGAATAAGAGTTTTTCCTGATAAACCTATTACCAAGAAGCCAGCTGAAGTTCCTATGGGTGGCGGCAAAGGAGATGTTGATCATTATGTTTTTCAAGTTAGGCCAGGTCGCATTATTTTTGAGCTTGACGGTATTGCCGAAAGTGATGCCATGAAAGCTTTAAAACAAATCAGCTATAAGCTTCCTTTTAGAACAAAAATAATTAAACGATAGTTTTATGAAAATGAAAGAACTTAGCAAAAAAGATGAAAAATCTTTAAAACAAATTCTTTTAGAGCAGAAAAAAAAGTTAAATGATTTAATTTTATCTGCTAGATTTGGTAAAATAAAGAATTTTAATGAAATAGCAGAAGCCAAAAAAACTATCGCCCGTGTTTTAACAATTCTTAATAAAAAATAATTTTTCTGTCTTATGAACAAATTGAAAACACAAAAAAGACAATTAACTGGTGTGGTGGTGTCAAACAAAATGATGCTTACAGCTGTAGTAGAAGTTACTCGGCTTAAAGAACATCCTTTATATCACAAACATTACAAAACATCAAAAAGATATAAAGCACACAACCCTGACAATAAGTTTCAAACAGGCGACAAAGTTATTATTGAAGAAACACGTCCATTGTCTAAAGATAAAAGCTGAAAAATTCTTGAAAAACTCAGTTATTAAACGTTCTTGAAATTACTAGCTTTTTAGTGTATAATTAAATAAAACTTATCTTAATTTATTAATATGATACAACTTAGATCAATATTAAAAGTTGCTGACAACAGTGGTGCCCAAACTATTCGCTGTATCCAAGTAAAAGGAGGGCATTATCGTCGTTATGGTCAAATTGGTGATATTGTAGTTGCTTCAGTGCAAACTGCTAAGCCAAGAAAGTCAGTGAAAAAGAAAGAAGTTGTTAGAGCTATTATTGTTAGGCAACGACGCAACTTCAGAAGAAAAAATGGTTCTTATGTAAAATTTGACGATAACGCAGTTGTTATTATTAATGATAAAAAAGAACCAGTTGGCACTCGTATTTTTGGACCTATTCCAAGAGAGATAAAAGACATGGGTTTTAACAAAATTATTGAGCTTGGCCCTGAGCTAGTTTAATTTTAATGGTTTACATTAAATTATTATTTTCAATATGAAAACTAAAACAAACATAAAACTAAAAATAAAGAAAAACGACAAGGTAATGATAACCAAAGGAAAAGATCGCTCTAAGGTTGGCAAAGTTATTAAATGCCTTCCTAAAGAAAATAAAGTTGTTATCGCTAAGCTTAATCTTTACAAAAAACACAAAAAGCCTAAGAAGCAAGGAGAGGTCGGTCAAATTGTTGAGATTGAAAGACCAGTTCAAATTTCAAACGTTAATCTTGTCTGTAGTCATTGCAACAAACCAACAAGAATTGGCTATACTTTTGAGAAAGATAAGAAAGTTCGTCTTTGTAAAAAATGTCATAAAAAAATAGACTAATCATGAAAATATCATATATCGAAAATTACAAAAAAAATACCAAAGATTTTTTCAAAAAAGAATATGGCATTAAAAACGAAATGTCTATTCCTATGTTAACCAAGATTTCCATTAATACTGGTATTGGCAGAATAGCAGCAGGCAGCGAAAACACTAGCAGCTTGATTAAAGATCTTTCAGATAAATTAGCACGCATTACTGGTCAAAAGCCAAAACTTTGCCAAGCTAAAAAATCAATCGCTGGATTTAAGTTGAGGGAAGGCATGCCTGTCGGTTTGTCAGTCACCTTAAGAGGTGCCAAGAAGGTTGATTTCTTTGATAGATTGATTAATATCGTTATTCCTCGTACTAGAGACTTCTGAGGTATTGACCGCAAAAAATTTGATAAAAACGGTAATTTAACCTTAGGCATAAAAGAAATGAACGCCTTTCCTGAATTAGCTCTTGACAACTTAAAACCAAATTTTGGCATAGAAGTTACCTTTGTTACTAATGCAAAGAATAAAGAGCAAGCTATTCATCTGTTTGAAACAATTGGCTTTCCTTTAAAAAAACCAACTGAACCAACTAAAAAATAATATTTTAATTTAAATTCGTTAAATCTTATTTATGGCAAAAAAATCTGCAATTGCAAGATCAAAAAAAGAACCAAAATACAGCTCTCGAAAAGTCAATCGATGTTTTTCTTGTGGTCGAAAAAGAAGCTATATGCGTGATTTTGGCTTATGTCGCATTTGTTTTCGTGAACTTGCTTCAAAAGGAGAAATTCCAGGAGTCAAAAAATCAAGCTGATAATAATTTAATATTAGAATATATTAATTAATAATTAATAAAATTTGTTATGACCATTACTGACCCAATAAGTGATATGTTAACTCGCATAAAAAATGCTGTCATTGTTGAAAAGCCAAGAGTAGCTTTGCCATCTTCAAAAATTAAAATGGCTATTTTGAAAGTATTAAAAAACGAAGGCTATATTGAAAACTTTTTTGAAACAGAAAAAAACAAGAAAAAAACAGTTGAAATTATTTTAAAATACAACAGCAATAAAAAGCCTTTTATTATGAACATTAAGCGTGTTTCAAAACCAAGCAGAAGAGTCTATAAAGAATCACAAGAACTTGATGCTAGAAAACAATCAACTTTAATTTTAACAACCTCAAAAGGCATTATGACTGCCAGGGAAGCTAAAAAGCAAAATCTTGGCGGAGAAGTATTGTTTGAAATATTCTAAAGAGTATTATTAAAAATTTCTTAAATTAGCAAATAAACTTAATATTATGTCAAAAATAGGTAAAGCGCCAATAAAAATTCAAGATAATAATCAAGTAGAACTTACAAAAGATATTATCAAAATTACTGGCCCAAAAGGAACTTTGGAGTGTCCTTTAAATGATAAAGTACAAGTAAAATTTGATAGTGAGACTAAAGAAATAATTTTGCAACCAAAGAAAGAAGGTCGCGAATTTTTTGCTATTTGAGGAACCTTAAGGGCACTTATAAACAATTGTGTTGTAGGTGTTAATACTGGTTTTGAAAGACGTTTAATTATTGAAGGTATCGGTTATAAAGCAGAAGTCCAAGGAAAAGAATTAATTCTTAATGTTGGCTATTCTCACCCAGTTCATCTAGAAATACCTGAAGGACTTACTGTTATAGTAGAAAAAACAAATATTATTATTTCTGGTATTTCAAAAAAAGATGTCGGTGATTTTGCTTCAGTAGTAAGAAAACAAAGAAAAACCAATCCATATTCCATGAAGGGAATTCGTTATAGCGATGAAAAAGTTATCAAAAAGAGTGGCAAAAAAGCCGGCTAAACTTAAATAAAATTAATTAATAAAATTTTAGTATGCAAAATACAGCTAAAGTCAAAAAAGAAAAAAGAATTACCAAGCATAGACGCGTTAGGGCTAAAATTCATGGCACTAAAGAAAGACCAAGATTGGCTATTTTTAGATCAAATGCCCATATTTATGCGCAAGCAATTGATGATGATATTCAAAAAACAATTGTATCAGCAAGTGACTTGGAAGTAAAGGCAAAAATGAAAAAAACAGACAAAAGCGCTGAAGTAGCTAAAATTTTAGCTGAAAAGCTAAAGAAAAGTAATATTGAAGCAGTTGTTTTTGATAGAGGAGGGTTCCAATATCATGGTCGTGTTAAAATGTTAGCTGAAGAGCTTCGTAAACTAGGAATTAAATTTTAATTATGAAAACAAACGATAATTCATACAACAAAACAAACAGAGGCCCACAAGCAAGATCTCTTAGAAATCCTCAAAAAAGAGAGGGTGACAGAAGAGCCCCCTTTAGAAATATTGTAAAAAACAGCGACTTTGACCAGCTTATTGCTGGTATAAGAAGGGTTACTCGTGTTACTGCTGGTGGTAAGCATATGAGCTTTAGTGTAACTATGTTACTTGGAAATAACAAAGGTAAAATTGGTATTGGTACTGCTAAAGGTGATGATGTCCCAAGAGCTATTGATAAAGCCAAAAAGGAAGCCATGAGACATATGATTACCGTTCCTATTGTAAACAATACTGTTCCTTATGAAGTAGAGGCTAAATATTGTTCTAGTCGTGTTTTAGTAAAGCCAGCCAAAGAAGGTAAGGGTGTTATTGCTGGCGGAGTAGTTAGAGACATTATGATTTTAGCTGGTATTAAAAATGTTACTTGCAAAATTTTAAGTCGTTCTCACAGTGCTATCAACAATGGAAAAGCAACTCTTTTAGCATTAGAAAAAATTGCTGAAATTAATGCTATGGAGCAAGAAAAGAAAAATAATAAAGCTCAAGAAGCAAAAGTCGAAGAAGTGAAAGTCGAAGAAAAAACTTCTAACAAAGAAAGCTAATTTTAAAACATGCAAATCCATAATTTAAAAAGACCAAAAGGAATTATTGCTTCTAAACAAAGAGTTGGACGCGGTGGCAAAAGAGGTACTTACAGTGGTAAAGGCGGTAAAGGCCAAACAGCCAGAGCTGGAAGAAAAATTCAATCTCAATTAAAAGAGCAATTACTTAGAACTCCTAAAAAAAGAGGAGAAGGTAATGTTATTATCAAAAAAGATATTTTCGAAGTTCAATTAAGAGATATTGTTGAAAAATGCGAGAACAATTCTGAAATCACAGAAAAATTATTAAGAAAAAAAGAATTGGTTTCCAAAAGATCAAGAAAATTTAAAATCATTGGTTCAGTTAAAAAACTAGATAAAAAGTTTATCTTAAAAGATATTCCTGCTTCAAAAAGTGTTGTTGATTTGATCGAAAAAGCCGGAGGCAGCATTGTTGTTTCTGAATCAAAGCCAAAAAAAGAAAAAGTTAAAAAGACATTGCCTCAAACTAAAAAATAGTTTAATTTAGCAATCAAAATAAACAAAATTTATGATTAAAAATTTTATCAAATTATTCAAACATAAAGATTTAAGAAGAAACATACTTGTTGTTTTCGGATTATTAGTTGTTTTTAGATTGATGGCAGTAATTCCACTTCCGGGAATTGATATTGCGCAAATGAAAGAATTTATGGAACAAAGTAAAGTTTTTGGTTTGTTTAATATCTTTACTGGTGGTGCTTTTGAAAACCTATCTATTGCCATGTTAGGAGTTGGTCCATATATCTCAGCTTCCATTATCATGCAATTAGTTGTAGTTATTGTGCCATCCTTAAAAGAAACCTTTCAAGAAAACGGAGAAGAGGGCAGAAGAAAGTATGAAAGCTGAACAAAATATTTAGCTTTACCCCTTACTATTTTGCAAGCTTTAGGCATTTTAAACATTCTTAAGATGCAAGGTATTATTGAATTTTCTTCTCCTTTGATGCTTTGACAAAATATTTTAATTTTAACAGCAGCTTCATTTGTCATTATTTTTATTGGACAGTTGATTACAGAGAAAAAACTAGGCAATGGTATTTCGCTTATCATTTTTTCTGGTATAGTTACTAGTTTGCCAAAGAGCATTATTGCTACAGTTTTGACTTATACCACTATCTCACAAATAATTAATGTTGTTTTGTTTATGATAGTTACTTTGCTTATGATAGTTGGAGTTGTTTATCTTACTGAAGGCCAAAGAAGGCTTACAGTTTCCTATGCCAAACATGTAAGAGGTAACAAAATGTTCGGAGGAGTAACTACTTTTCTTCCTTTAAAAGTTAACCAAGCAGGAGTTATTCCAATTATTTTTGCTTTATCTGTTTTAACATTTCCTGCTTTAGTAGGTCAGATGTTAGCCACCACCAATATTGGTTTTTTAGTATCAGGAGCAGCTCTTTTAAATAATTTAGTAGAAAATCAAGTTTTTTATATGTCTGCTTACTTTATTTTAGTGCTTTTGTTTACTTTTTTCTATACTTCTATTACTTTCAATCCAAAAGATATTTCAGACAATCTTCAAAAGCATGGTGGTTTCATTCCAGGCTACAGGCCTGGAGAAAATACCATCAACTACTTATCAAAAGTTTCCAGTAAGATAACTCTTTTTGGTGCTATCTTCTTAGCTTTAGTTGCTATTTTGCCAATGCTCTTGCAAGGATTTACTGGTGTAACTACTTTTGAAATAGGCGGTACTTCTATTTTGCTTATTGTAGCCATTGCTCTAGAAATCAAAAACTCAATTGAAGCTCAACTTTCCATGAGAGAATATGACTACTAAAAACTATTAAATACTTAAAAACCTGCCTGTTTGGCAGGTTTTTTTGTTGTTAGCCATTGTTGACAAAAGAGATATATTATGATATAATATATATAGTTATTTTTAAAATTAATTTTTTGCTGTTTTTTAAAAACAGCAGGAGGAAAAAATGAAGAATGTTTTTTTATTTATAGTTTTTGTTATTTTCATGTCGTTTTTGACAGTTTTTATTGTCAACGACATGGAAAATTATTGCGAAAGGGTTGACCGCTATCAAAGTTCGGTGGTCATTACCCTTGAAAGCGGAATTGATGTGAGGGTTGGCCATAAAGACCCGCCACTCAGTCCCTCTGAAAGCAACCTCCACCTCTATCTCCAAGACTACAAAGCTTATCTAAATGATAAGCTTGATGAGCTTGGAGAAGACAGCTTCAAAAAAACAATACAACAAGATAAAAGTCAAGATCTTGTTGTGATAAGAATCGAGCCTAAGACATGATGTCTTAGGCTCTTTTGTTTTACTTTTTCGTTTTTTTTGCTACAATGTGTTTATAAAAGTAAACAAATGTTATGGCGAAAAAAAAATGACATAGTTTGGATATTGATACCACTGTTAAAGAACTAAACAGTGACTTTAAAAAAGGACTAGCTTCTAAAGAAGTTCCTTTGCTTATTAAAAAACACGGAGAAAATTCTTTACCAGAAGAAAAGAAAGAGTCTATTTTTAAAATTATTTTACATCAATTTAACAGCCCGTTGATTTATGTTTTATTGATTGCTGGTATAATTACTTTTTTACTTCAGGATTATACTGACTCAGTTATTATATTTTTAACAGTTATTTTAAACACTGTGATTGGTTTTATTCAAGAGAAAAAAGCTTCAGATGTTTTAAGTAAACTAAGATCAATTTCCAAAGTAAAATCATATGTTATTCGCGATGGCATTGAAAGGGAAGTTAGCCAAGACGAGCTTACTGTTGGAGATATTATTATTCTTCATGCTGGCAATAAAGTTCCAGCTGATTGTCGTGTCATTGAATCACATGGATTAAAAGTAAATGAAAGTGCTTTAACAGGCGAATGACAGCCTGTTCCTAAACATGCCAATGTTTTGCCTGAAGAAACCACTATTTTTGATCAAAAAAATATTCTTTTTATGAGCTGTGGTGTTGAAAGTGGCTGAGGTAAAGCAATTGTAGTTGAAGTTGGCGTAAAAACAGAAATAGGCAAGATCGCCAAGCTTTTAAAGTCAACGAAAAAAGAAAAAACTATTATTCAAAAAAAAATACATAATTTTACTTCCTGGCTAGCTATAGGAGTTGCCTTGGTTTCAGTTTTTATATTTATTACCGGAATTATTAGCAATAGACCGTTAAAAGAAATGTTTTTAATTGCTGTTGTTACTTCAGTAGCAGCTATTCCTGAAGGTTTGGCTGTTGCTTTAACTGTTATTTTGGCTTTAGGCATGTCTCGTATTCTTGATAAAAAAGGGCTAGTAAGAAATGTTGCTTCTGCCGAAACACTTGGCAGTACTTCTGTTATTGCCACAGATAAAACAGGTACTTTAACAGAAGGAAACATGCAAGTAGCAAATATTTATGCTGGCGAGGAAGGGATTTTAAAAGAAGGCCAAGTTTATAGCAAAATAAATAAAATAACCAAAGAAGACGAATTAAAAATGATGTCTTTAAAAGGAGCTATTTTATGTAGTGAAGCTTTTATTGAAAACCCAGATGAAAGCTTTGAGAAATGAATTGTTAGAGGGGACCCCATGGAAAGAGCTTTATTGGTTGCTGGCATGCATGTTGGCATTACTGAGGATAAAATAAACAATGGCGATAAAGAGGTTGAAAGAAAGCCTTTTGACTCTGCAAGTAAATATTCTGCTGTTTTGTATGATCATGACAGTAAACATTATATGCTTTATGTTTTAGGCGCTCCGGAAACACTCTTAAGCAAATCAACTGCTTTTGATGATAAAAAGGTAGTTGAATTAGATGAAGGTTTAAGACAAAAAATAGTTAATAAATTTGATCTTTTGGCCAGCAAGGGGCAAAGAGTTGTTGCCACTGCCTACAAAAAAATACCAAAAAGTATTGGTAAGAAGTTTAGTTTACCAACAGAATGCGATTTAACTAAAATATGTGAAGATTTAATTTTTTCTGGATTAATATCGTTAAGTGATCCTTTAAGAAAAGATATAAAAGAAGTAATTGCTACTTGTCAAACAGCTGGCATTAAAGTAATTATTGTTACTGGAGATCATAAATTAACAGCTAAAGCTATTGCCGAAGAAATAGGTTTCAAAATAGATAATGACAACTTGATTGATGGCATACAGCTTGAAAAAATGAGTGATGAAGAACTAAGGAATAAAATCACTGACATAAAAGTATATGCTAGAGTCGAGCCAGCTCAAAAATTAAGAATTATTGAGGCTTGAAAAGAACTAGGCCATCAAATAGCCATGACAGGCGATGGCATCAATGACGCGCCTGCCTTAAGAAGGGCTGATATTGGTATTGGCCTTGAGTCAGGCACAGATATTGCCAAAGAAGCATCTGACCTGGTTTTACTTTCAGATAATTTTTCAATTATTGTTGAAGCCATAAGAGAAGGTAGAAAAATAGTTGATAACATGAAAAAAACTATCATCTTTATGGTTTCAGAATGTTTTTCTGAAATAGTCCTGATTTTAGGAAGCATTATTTTTGGTTTACCAATTTTTATTTTGCCAGTGCAAGTTTTGTGAGAAAATTTAATTGAAGGGAGTCCTCAGGGCATTGCTATTGCTTTTGAGCCAGAAGAAGAAGGTGTTATGAAACGCAAGCCAGAAAGTTTAAAAACACCATTATTTAATAAGCTCATGCTTGATATTTTGTTTAAATTTGGCATTATTACTGATATTATTCTTTTCTTTTTAGGGTGATATCTATATCACAATGGTATGCCGATTGAAGAAGTAAGAACTTTTTGTTTTGTTGGCTTGGCTATTTCTTCACTTTTTTATGGTTTTTCTTGCAAAAACCTGAAGAAAAACCTATGGGAATACAATCCTTTTAACAACAAGTGGCTTAACCTTTCTGTTTTATTTGGTTGAGTAATGATCTTGTTAGCTGTTTATAATCCAGTTTTGCAAGTATTTCTAAGAACGGTGCCATTACCAACTTTTGACTGAATAATTTTAATGTGTCTAGGTCTTACTCAAGTAGCCCTTATTGAATATGTTAAATACACTCATATTAAAAAAGACAGAAAATTAAATAAATTTTCTAAAAATATTTAACATGATAAAAGCAGTTATTTTTGACATGGACGGTGTTATATCTGACACTCAAAAACTTCATGCCAAAGTAGAGTCAGAATTACTTTCCAGATTTAATGTCAACTTTACTCCAGAAGAAATTACTTTTAAATATGCTGGAGTAAAAACAAAAGAGTTTTTTAATGATTTGCTTAGTAAGGAAGGCAAGGAATTTGATTTGGATCAATTAATGAAAGAAAAATGAGAAAAAATGGAAACACTAGCCAAAGATTTTGTTGAACCAATTGACGGCATATATGAATTGTTAAAAATGTTAAAAGAAAAAGGAATAAAAATAGGCCTTGGCTCTGCGTCAAATAAAAGATATATTGAAATCATTTTAAAAGGACTAGAAATAGAAGACTATTTTGAGTCAATTGTAGGAGGCGATATGGTTGATTTTGGAAAGCCAGCTCCAGATATATTCCTTTTAGCAGCCAAAAAACTTGACATTGAACCTGAAAATTGCCTTGTTATTGAAGATGGCATTAGCGGTATGATAGCTGCCAACAAAGGTAATATGGAATGCATTGGCCTAGTTAAAGAAATTGACTATGACAAATACCCAACCAAAAACCAAGTATTGTCATTAAGGGAAATAACTTGACAATATTTAGAAGCTAACTTTTAGTTTTTAATTTTTTATGGTATAATATATATAACAAATCTTTTAATTTTATTTTATGAAAACAATTTATGCCTCCTTTATGGGCAAAGGTAATTGCGGTAAAGGAACTCAGGCAAAGCTTCTAAAAAACAAATATAATTTAGAAATGATTTCAACAGGATCGCTTCTAAGAGAATGAGGAAAGAGGGAGCCGGACAACTTTTGAGCTAAAAAAATTATTAGTGATATGGAGCAAGGTATTATTGTTCCTTCCGGATTGGTTTTTTATTTATGATTTGAGATACTTATGCATCTAGATGAAAAGCAAGGCATTGTTTTTGAGGGCAGTCCGAGAATGCTTGTTGAAGCCCAAACCATGGAGGAAATTTTTCATTGGATGAAAAACAATCATTTTTTTGCCTTTTATCTTAATATATCTGATGAAGAGTCAAGAAGCAGATCTGCTTTAAGACGCTATTGCCCATTATGTCATAAAACCTATTCTTTGGCTTTTACTCCAGGTGTTACGCATTGCCTTGAAGACGGAACCGAACTTTCAATTAGAGAAGATGACAAGCCAGAAATAGTAGAAAAAAGACTAAGAGAATTTAATGAAAAAGTTGTGCCAGCTATTGAATTTTTGAAAAGCAAAGGTGTTTTGTATGATCTTGAAGGTACTGGAGAAGTTGAAGATATCTTCAATAAAATAGATCAAATAGTTCAAGAAAAAATTAATTAATCATAATGATTACTATAAAAACAAAAAAAGAAATAGAAATTTTAAAAGAAGGTGGTCAAATACTTAAAAAAACACTTGAAAATGTTTCCAAGCTAGTAAAGCCTGGCATTAGCGCTAAAATTTTAGATGACTATGCTTATAAGTTTATTTTGGATAATAATTGTCAGCCAGCTTTTTTAAATTATAAAGCGGATTTTATGTCCCAACCATTTTCAGGAACTCTTTGCGTTTCTAAAAATGATATTATTGTGCATGGTCTGCCAACAAAAGATTTAATTTTGCATGAGGGAGATATTGTTTCTATTGATTGTGGATTAATTTACAAAAATCTCTATGTTGACCACGCTATCACTTTGCCAGTTGGTAAAGTTGATAAAGAAATTACTAAACTGCTTAAAACAACAAAGGAGTCTTTGATGAAAGGTATTAAAATGGCTAGAAAGGGAAATACAATTGGAGATATTGGACATGCTATTCAAAGTCATGTTGAAGCTAATGGTTTTGCTGTTATAAAAGAATTGATAGGCCATGGAGTTGGCTATCAGCTTCACGAAGAGCCAGAAATATATAATTTTGGAATTCCTAATTCTGGCATCAAGTTAAAACCAGGCTTTGTTTTAGCACTCGAACCAATGGCCACAAAAAGCCAAACCTCAATTGTTCAAACAGATAATGATGAGTTCAAAACAGAAAACGGAGAATACGCTGCTCACTTTGAGCACTCTATTGTTATAACAGAAAAAGAGCCAATTATTTTAACAAAATAGCGTTCAAAAATTTAATTATTTTAAAAGCAAAAGATGAGATTTTTAGGTATTGACCATGGCAATAAAAGAATAGGCATTTCAATCAGCGACAAGTCAAATCTTATGGCAAATCCTTTTTTAACCATAGAGAACAAAGGGACTAAAAAAGCTATAAAAGATATAAAGGATATTATTTTAAAAGAAGAAATAACCGATGTGGTGATAGGCGTTCCTTTTAGTTTTGCTTTTGAAGAAACAGGCCAAACAAAAATAGTTGAAAAATTTATTGAAGAATTTAAAAAAAGTGTAATAGATATAGCCCTCCATCTTGAAAATGAAGTATTGTCAACTAAAGAAGCAAGTCAAAAGTTGGGCAAGCTAAAAAATAAAAAAGCTATTATTGACCAAACAGCCAGTTGTTTGATTTTACAAAGCTTTTTAGATAAAAATTATGGAAAACAATAACAAGCTACAAAAAAATGTCAATCTTAGTAAATACACTACTTATAAAACAGGCGGTTTGGCGAGGTATTTTGTTCAAATTGATAATGTTGAAGACTTGCTAGAATGTTTAGGTTCTGCTCAAAAAAGCAACATTCCGGTTTTTGTTTTAGGCGGGGGAAGTAATATTTTAATTCACGATAAAGGTTTTAAAGGGCTTGTGTTAAAAGTTTTAAATAAGAAACTTTCTGTTGATCAACTTAATAGCGACACTTTTGAAATAACCGTGGGAGCAGGCTGGGGCTTGAACAATCTAATCAACCAACTAAATGAAAAATCCATTTCTTGCCTAGAAAAACTATTTGGCATTCCTGGAACTATTGGTGGGTCAATCAGGGGCAATGCAGGAGCAGGTGATTTTGAAATAAAAGATGTTATTGAAAAAGTTTACAACATTGATTGACTAAAATTTAATAACTATAACTTTGAAATAAAAGATTATAGCCCAAAAGAATGTGCCTTTGGTTATCGCGACAGTATCTTTAAAAGAAAGGAAAATATTATTTGGGAGGCAAAGATTATTGGCAAGCTAGCCGATAAAGATTTTTTAAGTGAAACCAAGAAAAATATTTTAGCCAAAAGATTAAAGTCTCAGCCATATGATTTTCCCAATGCAGGCTCTGTTTTTGCTAACCCAAAGCTAGCAGAATTTGATTTGATTAAAATTAATCCAGAAGAGCTATTAATAGTAGAAAATAAAGGCGAAAAGCAAGTTCCAGCTGGCTGATTAATTGATCAATGTGGGCTTAAAGGCTATAGCATTAACGGTGCCAAAGTTTCTGACAAACATGCTAACTTCATAATAAATTTTGATCATGCCAAAAGCGAAGATATTTTTAACTTGATAAATTTTATTAAAGAAAAAGTTTTTGAAAAATTTAAAATTATTTTACAAGAAGAAATACAGCTCATTGGATTTTAAAATATTTTTTAAAAAGTTTTTTATTTTTTATTAATTTCATAAAAAAGACTTGATTTTTTTTAAAAAATGTTTTACAATATAGTAGAAAGTAAAAACAAAATATTTTTTAAAAAAATATTTTGCTAAGGTCGAACAAATAAAAAACATAATAAAAAAATATTATGGCTCCAAAGAAAAAAGCTGTCAAAAAGACAGTCAAAAAAGTAGTTGCAAAAAAACCAGCTGCTAAAAAAGCCAAAAAGACAGTTAAAAAGGCAGTCAAAAAAGTAGCTAAAAAAACTGTAAAAAAAGTAGCTAAAAAACCAGCTGCTAAAAAAACTGTCGCAAGAAAGAAAAAATAGACTACTTTTTAAAATAGTTTATTAAAGAAAGCTTTACCACTCCTTCGTACGAAGGGGTGGTTTATTTTAAATAAAAAATGAAGAAGTTTTTAGCTTCTTCATTTTAGCCAGCAGGGTATTCTAGTTGATAAATAATTTTTTTCATCAATAAAAATAACAGCAACTAGTTTGTATTTTAAATCAAGCTCTAGATATTTATCCAGGGCTTTTTCAGAGAATATTCCTTTATCAAAAGACCCATGAAGTGATCCAACATAAAGGGTTATTTTCTTTTTTTTATTATTCATAAAAGTACTCCTTTTAACATGTGCTAATAACATTATACATTATAAAAATAAAAATGTCAAACAAGAGAAAGATTTAAAACTTTTCAAAAAGATAGGGTTGTGGTATGGTTTTTTGTGGAAAACTTTTTTGCCTTTTCCCTAAAAACTATTGACTTTTTTATTTTTGTGGAGTATAATATAAGAGAAGTGTAGGTAGGTGGAATAAAGTGGGGAAAACTTAAAAAGTTTGTGGAAAACTTTTAAAACTAACATTTCAAAAAGCTTTCTTTAATAAACTGTTTGTTTATAAAAATTAAACATATAATTATGTTCATTGGTGAATATAAACATACAATCGATCCAAAGAATAGAATAACTATTCCGTCAAAATTTCAACCACAGCTTGCTGAAGGTGCTGTTTTGACGAAGGGCCTTGATAATTGTTTGTTTTTATTTACCATTGAAGAATGAAAAAAAGTTGCGGATCAAATCAAACAGCAATCTTTCACGACAGCCAATGCTCGTGCTTTTAGTCGTTTGATGCTGGCTGGAGCAATGGATGTTAAACTTGATAGCCAGGGAAGAGTTTTGATTCCTAGTTATCTTTCAGAATACAGCCAGTTAAATCAAAAAGTTGTTGTTGCTGGCTTATATGATAGATTAGAAATTTGAAATGAAAATGCCTGAGAAGAGTATAAAAAGAAAACAGAAAGCAATGCCAATGAAATTGCAGAACAAATGTCAAGCTTGGGATTATAGAAACTTATAAAAAAATTTTATGCATATTCCGGTTCTTTTAAAAGAGGTTATTAAAAGCTTTGACCCTAAGGAAAATGAAAACTATGTTGATTGCACTTTAGGTGAAGGAGGTCATAGCTTAGAAATTCTTAAAAGAATTATACCTCATGGCAAGCTTTTAGGAATAGATTTAGACAAAAGAAACTTATCATTTGTAAAGGAAAAATTTATTAGTCAAAATATCACAGAAAAAAACTTTATTTTAGCAAATGGAAATTTTAAAGATATAGAAAAAATAGTAGCTGAAAATAATTTTGATGATATTTCCGGTATTTTGTTTGACTTAGGGCTAAATAGCTATTTTCTAGAAGAAAGCAAACGAGGTTTTTCTTTCAAATATGACGAAGTTCTCGACATGAGATTTAATGAAGAAACTGAACTTACTGCCAAAGATGTGGTTAATAAATATTCCAAAACAAAGATCCAAGACATTCTAGAAGAACTAGGCGAAGAATCATTTGCTAGAAATATAGCAGAAAACATCATTCAATCAAGAAAAAAGCAAGAAATAAGAACTACCTTTGATCTAAATGAAATAGTTTTTAAATCAACCCCTCATTGATATCAAAAAAGAAAGATACATGCATCCACTAAAACCTTTATGGCTTTAAGAATATATGTAAACCAAGAATTCGAAAATTTGAAAAAAGCGTTAAGCGGAGCAAGCAAGTTAATATCAAAGGAAGGAAAAATTGCTATTATTACCTTTCATTCTTTAGAAGATAAGATTGTCAAAAATTATTTTAAAGAAATGGTTAGTCAAGGCGACTTTAGGATGTACAATAAAAAGGTCATTAAACCAAACTGGACGGAGATAAAACACAATAGAAGAAGTCGTTCAGCTAAATTAAGAGTTATTATTAAAAATTAATTATTAATAAAAAACTAAACTAGCAACCATGACTATTCACAGCTATTATTATCAAAAACCAAGCATCTTAAATATTATGCCAAAAATCAACACGCGCTTTAGCGTGAAAAAAA
Organism: uncultured Candidatus Saccharibacteria bacterium; assembly: GCA_964475745.1. Taxonomy (GTDB): domain Bacteria; phylum Patescibacteriota; class Minisyncoccia; order UBA6257; family JAKLIH01; genus CAYGJE01. The sequence goes on from CAYYXO010000003.1 coordinate 16,830, forward strand.
TAAAAAGATCTGGTGCTAATTATGTTGAAGGTTTTGATAAAATATCAACCAAAAAGAAAATCTTTTTAGCAGGATTTATTGGGCTTTTTGTTTTTATAGCTGGTGGTTATATCTATAGTTTGTCAACTCTTACTAATTTAGATTATCAAATTTATAGCCTAAAAGAGCAAATTTTAACTTACGAAAAAGAAAATGCAGAATTAAAGTCTCAAATGGTTAGAAATATTTCTCCCGAATCAATTGCTAATTGAGCAGAAAGTAATGGCTTTGTTAAAAATGAAACATTTTCTTCTTTTGAAGTTAAAAACTCAATTATTGCTGCAAATATTAACAGCTTTTAACAAAATTTAGGTTATCTTATGAAAAGATTTTATCGTTCAGATGCTATTGTTGACAAAAGAAGAATTAAAGTGCTACAAATAATCTTTACTATTTTTTTTGTAGCCTTGTTTTTAATATTATTAAACATGCAAGTTTTAGATAGTTCCTTAGATACCATTGCTTCTTCACAGTCAGAAATAGTAAGAAATACTCCTGTTAGGAGGGGCAACATTTATTTTACAGACAAAAACAATAATTTAATACCAGTAGCTATCAATAAAATATACCGAAGTATATATGTGGATCCATTTATTTTAAAAAACGAAGGTAATATGGAAAAAGCTATTTCCGCTTTATCCAATATTTTAAATATAAACGAAGATGAACTAAGAACAAGGTTTAATCGTGAAAATAGTCGCTATGAAGTTTTATTAAGAAGAACGGAAAATGATTTTATTGTAAAACAAATAGAGTTGCTAAACATTAAGGGTGTTTTTATTGAAGAAAGCTTTGATCGCTTTTATCCTTTTAATAATTTAGCTAGCCATGTTATTGGCTTTATGTCAGAAACAAAAGAAAACCCAAGAAAAATTGGTCAGTATGGGCTTGAAAGATACTATAATGATGTTTTAGAAGGAAAGGAGGGTGTTTTTGTTGGCTTTAGAGATGGCCTAGGCAGAATTATTCGTTCTTTACGTTCCAGTGAGCAAATGGCTGTTAATGGTTCTTCGCTTATTGCCACGATTGATAGGAATATTCAATATCAAGCAGATTTAGAGGTGCAAAATTTAGTTGATACAAGAATAGCAAAGTCAGCTTCAGTTATTATTATGGACCCAAAAACAGGAAAAATTTTAGCGCTCTCTAACTATCCTAATTATGATTTAAATAATTTTTCTAGAGTAAGTGATTCTTCTATTTACAAAAACATAGTTATTGAAGAAGCCATTGAGCTCGGCTCTGTCATGAAAGTTATTACTATGGCTGCAGGACTTGATACAAATGCCATTACTCCAGAGACAACTTATTATGACAAGGGCTATGTTACCTTAAACAATAGAACGGTTAAAAACTTTAGAGATGAGGTCTATAATCGAGTAGACATGACAAAGGTTTTAGAAAAATCAATCAACACAGGTTCTATTTTTATAGCAGAAAAAACCGGTCATAATATTTTTTATAATTATCTAAAAAAGTTTAAATTAGATCAAAAAACAGGTATTGATTTAAATAATGAAGGATTCGGTGATTTAAGAAATATAGGACATAGACATACTAGAGAGATTGAATTTGCTACTGCTAGCTATGGACATGGAATTACCACTACACCATTATCACTACTTAGAGCTTACGCAGCAGTTGCTAATGGCGGCTATTTAGTAACGCCTTATATTGTTGAAGCTCTAAAGTCTCCAGATGGAAGTGTAAGCCCGATAAATAAACAAGACACTATTTTTGAAAGGGTTCTTTCTGAAGAAACTTCAAAAACATTAACTGAAATGATGGTAAGTGTAGTTGAAAATGGTTACGGCTCAAGAGCCAAGATTAATGGCTATGAAATTGCCGGAAAGACAGGTACCGCCAATGTTGTTTTTGAAGGAGAATATATTGATGATACCATTCAAACATTTGCCGGGTTTTTCCCAGCCAATGACCCTCAAATTGCTATGTTAGTTATGCTTGATAGACCAGCCATTGGTGATGCTGCCAGTGCAACAGTTACCCTAGGTTTTAGAAACTTAGCTAGATTTATAATTAATTATTATAATATACCCTCAACTTCAAATTAATTTTATTTAAAAATAATTATGAATTATCGAAACATTGCCTCTTTTTTAAGTTCTCAAATAGCCAAGCTTATCATTATGAAATATAAGCCAAAGGTTGTCGCTATAACTGGAAATGTTGGCAAGTCATCTGCTAAAGAGGCTGTAGAAATAGTTCTATCAAAAAAATATAAAACTCACAAAAACGAACTAAATTACAACACAGACATCGGAGTTGCTCTAACTATTATTGGCGTTGAGCAAAAGGGTAGCGGGAGTAAAAAAGAATGATGCCATTATTTATTGACAGGTATAAAAAAAATTTTATTTAAAGATAAAGACTATCCAGAAGTTCTTATTTTAGAATATGGTGCTGATAGAAAAAATGACATTTATAAGCTATGTAAAATTGCTAAACCAGACATTTCCATAGTAACAAATATTGGCCAAATTCCTGTTCATGTAGAATATTTTAGTGATGCTGACGAAGTTTATAAAGAAAAATCAACCATTATTAAAATGTTAAAAGAAAAAGGTCATGCTATTTTAAATTTTGATAACGAAAAAATTTTTGATTTTAGAAAACTAACTAAAGCGAAAATTATTTCCTATGGTTTTAATGATGGCGCAGATGTGCACATAAGTAACTATAAAATAGAACCAGCTTTAGATTTGCTTGATAGTCTTATGTATCTTCGTTTTGAACATAAAAATCATTTTGCTCCTTTTGAAATTAAAAAATTTCTTGGCCGTGGGTTTGCCTATGCTTTTTTGGCAGCTATTTCGTCTGGCATTGCTCTTGAAATGAATTTAGTTGAATGCCTAGAGGCCCTAGAGGACTATAAAGGACTGCCAGGAAGATTAAATTTATTAGCTGGTATTAAAAACTCATATGTAATTAATGATAGCTACAACGCCTCGCCCCTTGCTGTTGAAAATGCCTTACTTTTAATGACTGATTTATCAAGCAATAAAAAAGTTTTTGTTTTTGGTGATATGAAAGAGCTAGGAACTTTTTCTGAAAAAGCTCATCGTTTGGTTGCCAAAAATATTATTGAAACAAAAATAGATAGAGTCGTTCTGATTGGTGAAAAAGTAAAATTTACAGCAGAATCATTGGAAAGACAAGGTTTTGATAAAAACAAAATATTTCAATTTAAAGATTCTAATGAGGCCCGTCTAAGAGTGCAAGATATTATCCTTCCTGGCGATTTGATTTTAGTAAAAGGGTCAAACAGCATGAAGCTCAATATTATTGTAAAAGAAGTTGCTTTTGATCCTTTAAGTATAGTATAATTTTTTAATTTACTTTCCAGCAGTATTGTCTCCGCCTTAGCAACACCACCCTCCTTTGAACACTCAAGGGAGGGTGGTGTTTTTGAAAAAACTATACTTGATAACTTTTCAAAAATTTGCTAACCTAGCAACATATAAAAATATTAAAATATTTCTATGGACTTTAATTTTCTTACCAAAAACTACACTCTAACTCCTAGTGAAGAAAAGGTAATTGCCAAAAAGGCAAGAAATATTCAAAATCTTGTCAAAAAATTTAAAGGCAATCATGCTTTAAGGTTAGAAATTGAAGAATTTGCCAAAGCTGATGATTTGGGAAATAAATATCGTTGCGAAGTTAATTTTACTTTTTATGATAAATCCATCTACATTGACAAAGCCAACATTACTTTAAGAAACTCCATTGATGATTGTTTTTCCGAGCTCAAAAATAAAATTGTTAAAGATAATAAAAAACACAAAACAAAAATCAAAAGAGATGCTTTTAAAAACAAATATGCTTTTCTAAGCAAAATGATTGGTCGCAAAGGTAAGAATTCAAGTCCGTATGATAACATCGAATAATCAAAATTATTGTTATATTTTAAGTTTAAACTTTATTTACTATGTCCATATTTAGCAATCTATTTGATCATAATCAAAAATTTGTAAAAAAACATCAATCAACAGTTAAAAAAATTAATGACTTAGAAGAATCTTTCAAAAACTTGACTGATGAGCAGTTAAAAAACAAATCAGAAGAGTTTAAAAAAATTATTCGTTCTAAAGAAAAACAAACAAAAGATATTTTAGAAGAAGCATTTGCTTTAGTACGCGAAACTAGCTGGCGTACTTTAGGACAGCGACAGTTTGATGTCCAAATATTGGGAGGAGTAGCTCTTTTTGAAGGCAAAATTGCTGAAATGAAAACAGGCGAAGGAAAGACATTAACAGCAGTGTCAAACAACTACATTAATGCTCTGGAAGGAAAAGGTGTTCACGTTGTTACTGTGAACGACTATTTAGCCAAACGTGACGCCGTTTGAATGGGTCAGATTTATTATGCTTTAGGGCTGTCTATTGGTTGTATTTCTCAAGCAGGCTCATTTGTTTATGATCCAAGCTATACCAAAGAAATTATAAACAAAGATGCCGGCCATATTGATGCAAAAAGAGATGCCCTGGGAAGCTTTAAGGTTTTTGATGAGTTTTTAAGACCTTGTGAGCGCAAACAAGCCTATCTATGCGATATAACTTATGGCACTAGCTCTGAGTTTGGTTTTGATTATTTAAGAGATAATTTAGCACCAAGCATTGAGCATACAGTACAAAGAGGCCATTACTTTGCCACCATTGACGAAATAGACAGTATTTTAATTGATGAAGCTAGAACACCTTTGATTATTTCTCAGCCAGATACAGAGTCATCTTCTCTTTATAAGCAGTTTGCTTTAATTGCTCCAAGATTAAAAGAAGGAGAAGATTTTAAAATTGATTGAAAATTAAGAGCTATTTCTATGCTTGAGCCAGGCCTTGATAAAGTTGAGCAGATGCTCGGTTTTAATATCTTTGACAATACTGGCATTACTTTAGTTCACCACTTAGAAGAAGCTTTAAAAGCAAGCTTTATCTTTAAAAGAGATAAAGACTATATTGTAAAAGATGGTAAAGTTATGATTGTTGATGAATCAACTGGAAGAATTATGCCTGACAGAAGATGATCTGGTGGATTGCATCAAGCAGTTGAAGCCAAAGAAAATGTTTTGATTCAGCCTGAAAGCAAAACTGTAGCTACAGTTACCATTCAAAACTATTTTCGTATGTATAAAAAGATTTCTGGTATGACTGGCACAGCCATGACTTCATCAGAAGAATTTTTGACAGTCTACAAAGTAGAAGTTGTTGCGATTCCAACTAACAAGAAAAACATTCGTATTGACAGATCAGACAAAATCTATCGCACAGAAAAAGGCAAATATCAGGCTATTATTGAGGAGATAAAAGAAAGAAATGAAAAAGGTCAGCCAGTTTTAGTTGGTACTCGTAGTGTTGATATTAATGAAAAAATTTCAAAACTTTTATCCATCGAAGGCATTCAGCACAATATTTTAAATGCTAAACAGCACGAACGGGAAGGTGAAATTATTGCTCAAGCAGGCAGATTGAGTGCCGTAACTGTTGCCACCAACATGGCTGGTCGTGGTGTTGACATTATCTTAGGAGGAAACCCAAGTGATGAAAAGGAAAGAGAAAAAATATTAGAACTTGGCGGTCTTTTTGTTTTAGGCACCGAGAGACATGAGGCTCGACGCATTGATAATCAGTTAAGAGGTCGCTCTGCTAGACAAGGAGATCCAGGAGAGACTCAATTTTTTATTTCCCTAGAAGATGAATTAATGATTTTTGCGCCAAAAACAATAGGTACCATAATGGAAAAGTTTGGTTTTAAAGAAAATGAAGCTATTACTCATCCAATGATTAGTAAATCAATCGAAGCAGCACAAACAAAAATTGAAGGGATTAATTTTGATATAAGAAAGCACGTCTTAGAGTATGATGATGTTTTAAACAAGCAACGCCAGTCAGTTTATTTAAAAAGGCAAATGTTTTTAAATGAAAACGAAAATGATAAAATTAGAGAGGCTTGTTTGTCGATTATTTCTGAAAGAGTTGAAAATGATATCAAACATCATTTAACAGATTTAGAAAGTTTTAAAAAATATATTAAAACCCTAAAACTTGAAATAACCGATGAGTTAATCCAAGATAAATGGAAAAACAAGGACAAGGCTTATTATTTAATTTTTGAAAAAATTAAAAAAGTTTATTTAGAAAAAGAAACTATGATTGAAAACTTCAATCAAATTTCTAAAAATGTTGCCCTAAGCATTATTGATAATCTCTGAATGATTCATCTTGAAAAAATGCAACAACTAAGAGACAGTGTTTCTCTAAAAGCCTATGCCAATGTAGATCCTCTGGTAGTTTATAAAAAAGATTCCTTTATTTTTTACCAAAACCTACTCAACGATTTACCAAATTATCTACTTGACTTTGTTGTCAATTTTAATCCTAAAGGGTCATCTTTGCCTAAAAAAGAAAACACCATTATTATTGGTTCAAAAGAGAAGGTAGGGCGCAATGATCCATGTCCTTGTGGCTCAGGTAAAAAATATAAAAAATGCTGCGGCCAAGACAAATAAAGTTTAAGCCAAATTGCTTTTAGGCAGTTTGGTTTTTATTAAAAGATTTTTTAAAAATATAAAATAAAATTGATGAGCTTATTTCAAATTAAAACAGAAAAATTTTCTGGGCCACTTGATTTGCTTTTAAAGTTAATAGAAGAAAAGCATCTCAGTGTAACAGACATTGCTTTATCAAGCGTCACCAATGAATATCTAGCTTATATCAGAGAAATAGAAGCCAATTCGAATGAACTGGCTGATTTTCTCGTAATTGCCTCAACTCTTATTTTAATCAAATCAAAAGCTATTTTGCCTACCCTAGAACTTACCAAAGAAGAAACAGAGGAAATATTAGATTTAAAAGAAAGGCTTATTTTATATAAAGTTTTTAAAGAAAAATCCTTATATATTAACAATCTTTTTGAGCCTAAAAGTAAGCTATTTAGCCATCAACCTTTTATAAATGTTGAAGTTATTTTTTCACCCCCAAGCAATTTAGATGTAGCCATGATTCATGAAAGTCTTAAAGAAATGTTAGCTTTATATCAAAAAGAAAAAATTATTTTACCAATCAAGAAAATAAAGATATTAGTTAATTTGAAAGATCGCATTCAAAACTTGTTTGGCATTTTTAAAGACAAAAAAAATTGCCAGTTTAAAGATATCGCTGGTAGCAAGGAAGATAAAATTGGGCTAGTAGTCAATTTTTTAGCTATCTTGCATTTAGCTAAAGAAGGGCATATTACGCTTAATCAGGAGTCAAATTTCGGAGACATTGGCATTGAATCATCAAATTAATCAAAAATTAAATTAACAAAATGGAACAAGAGGAAATAAGCTTAAAATATATTGTCGAAGGGTTGCTTTTTGCTTCCGGAGAGCCTTTAACTATCAATAAAATTAGTGATATTGTTGGCAAAACAACTGACAAAATAGAAGAGGTAGTTGATGAACTAAAAAATAATTATCAAGATGAACAACGCTGTTTTGATATTATTAAAAAAGGCGAAGAAGGCAACGTTTTGTATCAAATAGTTACTAATAAAAATATTTCTTCCTACATACAAAAGCTTCATAATACTGTTTTAGAAGGCGATTTGACAAAAAGTTCTTTAGAAGTGCTTTCTATTATTATGTATCGTGGTCCACTTAATCGCTCTGAAATTGACGAAATCAGAGGAGTTAATTCTTCATATATTTTAAGAGCTTTAACTCTAAGAGGGCTTATCAACCGCCATCAAAATCCAAAAAGAAAAACAGAATATCTCTACGAGCCTTCATTTGATCTTTTAAAGCATCTTGGTATAACCGATATAGCATCTTTACCTGAATACGAAGATTTAAACAAGCTTGATTTAAAAGAAATTATTGAAAAAGAAGCATTAGCAAAAGAACAGCAAGAAGAAAGAGATAGCGGTTTGCGAGAAAGCAACCGTGAAGAACCATTACTTTAGCACTTGAAAATTTTCATAAAATTAAGTAAAATAATAAAAATAGAAATAATTCACAAAATGAAACACTTTTTTAAAAAGAATTCCGTTTTTATACTTTTGGCTGTCATTTTAATAATTTTTATTTCAAATTATTATAATAAAGGATTTGTTAAAAAATCAAATGCCAATATGACTGAAAATGAATTTTTAGAGCAAGGCCCAGCTACTACTAACACCACTAAAGGTTTTACTCAAACAAAACCAATTTTTAACGAACACTTAGAAAGTAATATTATTTTGATTGGCAATTTGGAAACAGGGCAGATTATTTTTGGTAAAAATATTGATGTAAGAACCTCCATCGCCTCTATCACCAAGTGAATGAGTGCGGTAGTATTTTTAGAAAATGACGATATTGATTCGGTGGTTGAAATAAGCGAAGAAATTTATAGCATTCTTCCCCACAAAAATGATCTTTTATTACACGAACAAATTTTAGCAAAAGATCTGCTCAAAATGGCTTTAATTATGTCTTCTAATGATGCTATCGTTGCTTTAGCTAACAACAAAAACTTTGATGGTTTTATCAAAAATATGAACGAAAAAGCCTTTGATATAGGTATGTATCACACAAAATTTGATAATCCCATTGGTTTTGATAGCGAAGAGAATTATTCAACAGCAACAGATTTGTTTCATTTATCAAGATATATCTACCAAAGCCATCCTTTGATAGGAGAAATAAGCAAAATAAGATCTTATGGTTTTGTTTCAAATTCAGACATTTATCATTTAGTTATACCTACCAATGCCATTCTTGATAAATTAGAAAATTTCTGAGGAGGGAAAACTGGCTTTACTAGTCAAGCTAATGAATCACTGTTATCTATTTTTGAGATAGAGCATGAAGGCGAAAAACAAGCATTTGTTTCAGTAGTGATTCAATCTCCTGATCGCTTTTTAGACACATTAAAAATAGCTGACTGACTTAAACAAAATAAATCATTATTAATAAAACCATAAAAACATAGAATGAAAGAATTATTAATTGCTCAAATTGTTAGGATTTTTATTTTAGGAGGCATATCAACCATCTTGTCTTTTATGATAGCACCTCTTCTGCTTAAGTTTTTAATTAAAAACAAAGTTTACAAGAAAATTAGAGAAGACATTAATGCGCCAATTTTTACTAGCCTTCATAAGAAAAAGGAGGGCACTCCAACCATGGGAGGTATTATTTTTTGGTTAATAACCTTTGTAATGGCTTTAGGCTTGCTTGTGATGTCTTTGATTTTTGGTAATACATGAACTTTTCTTAATTTTGTTTCTCGTGAGCAAACGGTTTTGATTTTAGGTTCAATGGCTATTGCTGCCCTAATTGGTATCATTGATGATATCTTTAATATTTATCGCATGGGGCCTAAGGGAGGTGGTTTGCCAATGTCAATTAGATTATTGATGCACACCTTAATTGCTGTTATTGGTGATTGATGATTTTATTTTAAATTAGAGTGAGATGTCTTATATGTGCCTTTTGTTGGCAATGTCCATTTAGGTTTTTGGTACATACCATTCTTTATCTTTGTCATTGTTGGGACTGCCTTTTCTATCAATGAAACAGATGGACTAGACGGTCTAGCCGGTGGTATATCTTTTATGGCTCTAGTACCCTATGTGGCCATTGCTTTTCTTTTAGGCAGATTTGATTTAGCTGCTCTATTGGCTGTTGTTATGGGAGGTGTTCTGGCCTTTTTATGGTTTAATATCAGCCCAGCAAAATTCTTTATGGGAGATACTGGCGCGATGACTATTGGTGTTTTGTTTGGTATTTTAGCCATGTATACTAATACAGCTTTATTCTTACCTTTATTTTTATTTGTGCCTTTTATGGAAGCAAGCACGGTGATTATTCAGATGTTTTCTAAAAAGTTTTTTAAGCGGAAAGTTTTTAAATCAACCCCCATTCATCATACTTTTGAGGCCAATGGTTGACCAGAAACAAAAGTTACCATGACTTTTTGATTAATGCAAGGTATGGCGATGATTTTTGGTTTAATGATTTATTTATTAAGTGTTCTAACAACCCACTAAGAAAAAGCAATGAATTTCGATTTTTTAAAAGTTATTTGAATGGCCATGTTGCCAATTTTTGAGCTACGTCTTGCCTTGCCCATGGCCTATTTTGCTTATGGTTTTAATATTTATGAAAGTATTTTTTTATCAGTCTTAGGCAATTTAATACCAGTTATTCCCATTCTTTTGCTGCTGAACTATGCTGTAAAAGTTCTTTCCAAGTGGCTTTATTTTGATAAATTTTTTACTTGGCTTTTTAAGAGAACTGAGGGAAAGTTTAGCAACAAATACAAAAAATGAGGAAAAATTGCTTTAATCTTCTTCGTGGGCATACCTTTACCACTAACAGGAGCATGAACTGGATCAGCTGCTAGCGTTTTATTTAACATAAAGCCAAAGCAAGCTTTTTTCTTTATTTTTTTAGGAGTTTTGCTTTCAGCTTCAATCGTTTCTCTTATCTGTGTTTTTTTCGAAAAATTTGCTTTAAAAATATTTCTTTAACAGGGCTCTTAGCTCAGTTGGTTAGAGCGCATCATTCACATTGATGAGGTCAGAGGTTCGAATCCTCTAGAGCCCACAAAATGTTTTTTATAAATTAATTTCTAGAAATGAACAAAAAACTTTGGAAAATTTTAATAATTATTTTTATTCTTTTGATTTTATTAATTTATGGTGAAAAGGCAGTGTCTTTTGGTAAAAAAATATTTTATAGGCAAAAAGGCTATGTAATTTGTAATGATACAAAATGTATGAATAATAATTTGCAAATTTGTAACAAAGCTTATTGAAATGATTTCAGGGGATCCCTTTGGATCGAAAGCTTTGTAAAAGGCTATGAGGAAGCGGACTGCGTTTATATTATTTTGCGCTCAAATAATATCAAAACAGTTTGTCGGTTTTCAGAGGATATCTTTACAAAAGAACTAGTTGATGAAGTTTTTGGAGTGCATCATGAGCTCGAAGAGGTTATTAGTGAAAATTGTGAGCATATAAACATTAAATAAAAAACATGAGCATCATTATTTTTATAAAATTTATTACGGCCTTGCTTTTAGGATCAGTTATTGGGCTTGAAAGAGAAACAACTATTTCTAGCAAAGAAAAAGAAGTATGAACTCTTGGCGGAGTAAGAACCTTTGCTTTAATCTCATTTTTAGGAGCTATCGCAGGATTTTTATATAATAATGAAATGATTATTTTCTCAGCCATTATTACCGGTTTTATATTCTTAGCTATTTTGATTTTTTATTTAGTAACCTCCATAAAAGCAAACAACACTGGTTTAACAACTGAAATATCAGCTTTACTCACTTTCATGATTGGTTTTTTAATCATAACCAACTTTTTGTCTCCCCAAATTGTTATTGCCATTACGGTTGTTTTAGTTTTAGTTTTATCAAACAAAATGCAAACAAAAAAGTTTGTTTTGAACCTCGACAGGGCAGAGCTCAACTCCTTTATTAGCTTTGGCATTCTAGCTTTGGTGGTTTTACCTTTTTTACCGGATGTAAGTATTTATGTTAGAAATATTGGCAACTTACAAAATTTTTCAGTTATGACAAGGTTTTTAGATATAGAAATTGTAAACCCTTATAGATTATGGCTCATAGTTGTTTTGGTTTCAGGATTTAACTTGCTCAGTTACTCACTTCGTAAAAAATTTGGCAATAAAAAAGGCCTTTATTTTAGCAGCTTTCTAAGCGGACATATTTCTTCAACTATAACAAATCAGGTTTTAACCACAAAAAGCAAAAATGAGCCAAAAAGTATGCAACTTCAATTTGGTATTGCAAATATTTATGGTTTTATGTCCTCCATTGTTAACTTGGGCATATTGGTATTTGTTTTAAATTTTGGATTGTTCGTTTATTTATTACCATTGATGTTGGTGCTCATGGGCACCAGCCTAATCTTTGTTTGGTATTGAGGAAATCTAAATAAGAAAACCATAAAGGATGAAATAGAGATACCAGTAAAAGAAACACCGAAATTATTTTTAAAACCAGCTATTGCTTTTGCACTTTTAGTAACAGCTATTAAAATTATTACCCAAGTAAGCTTTGTGTTTTTTGGCAATGAAGGATTTGCCATAACTTCTGCTATTAGCTCTTTGGTTGGTATTAGTGCTGTTATTGTTAATATTGCAGATGTTGCCAGCAAAAACATCACTTTTTATTATGCCGCCTTTGTTGTTCTACTGGTCAATCTAGTTAATTTATTTGGTAAATGAATCTACTCTTGCTTAAAAGGTAATAAAGAATTTGCTCGCTTAAATCTAGTTTCATCTTTAGCTATTGTTATTGTTTCCTATATTTTTTATTTCATCTTTATGTAATAATTGTTTTTAATTATAAAATATTATGAAAAAAAGATCAAAAACCGTTTTAACTATATTGTTCTTATTTTTTATATCAATAGTTGTTAGTTTTTGAAAAAATCAAGAAACTTTTAATCAAAGGAAAGTTGAGGCAAGTTATCAAGCTATGGGCTATAACATTTGCCAAGATGATTTTTCTTGCCCTATTGAGCACTTAGCTAGATGTGAAAAATCTTATTTTAAAATATATGCGGGTGCAAATTGAATAGAAGAAATGACTTACAAAGAAAATGGCCAATGTGTTTTTTACTTAATTAAAAGCGATGATCAGGGTATGATCTGCTATTTTAATGAAGCTATCATGGATCTCCAGTTAGCTAAAAGGGTCAAGCTTTACAATATCCATAAAGATGAACAAATACAAAAACATTGTCAGTTAATTACTAAAGGTGAAGTAAATTAATTTTCTAGTTTTTTTGTAGCATTATATATTTCACCAGCGCCCATTATTAAAATAATATCTTTTGGCTTAATGTTTTTTGATATTAGTTCTAAAACCCCATTATTGTTTTTGGCAAAAAAAGTTTTTGTTTTTTTGTTTACTTTCTCTATTTTTTTAATAACATCAATAGAAGAAATCATGGCAATTTCTTTTTTTGATTCTCTGCCGAAAACAGTATAGATTTCTTCTAAAATTAAGACATCTGCCAAAGTAAAGCATTTAGCATATTTTGCCAGTAAGACTTTGGTGCGGGTGTGTTCGTGAGGCTGAAAAGCCAAAACAATTCGGCATTTTTTATAGAGATCTTTTGTTGCTTTTAAAGTTTCTTCAATGGCAGTTGGGTGGTGGCCATAATCAGAAACAACCAAAGATCTATTATCTTTAAATTCAAATTTTGAAATATTTTTAATTTTATAATATTGTTTTTTATCTTTTTTGAATTCAAAATAACCAATCCTGTCAAAACGCCTTCAAATGCCTTCAAACTTTAATAAGGCCTTTTTAATGTCTTTTATATTTACATTATAATTTAAAGCAACAGCAATGCTTGCCAGAGCATTATAAACATTTATTTCTCCAGGAAGAGTTAAGGTTATTTTATCAATAAATTTGCCATACAAAAACAAATCAAAAGAAAGTAACTTTGTTTTTTGGTTTGTTTCAATATTTTTAGCCATCAAATCAGCTTTATTTTTTATAGCAAAAGAAAAAGCTTTTGACTTTATTTTAATTTGCTTTAATAATTTTGAATCATTATTTAAAATAAGCAAATCATCTTTTTTTAATTTGTTGGTAAATTTTTGAAATGTTTTAAGCATAGAATGTTCATCTTTATAGCAGTCTGGATGATCAAGCTCTAGATTGTTAATAACAATTGTTTTTGGCATCATTTCTAAAAAATGGGCTTTTCATTCGCAAGCTTCAGCAATTAAAATATCAGAAGAGCCAAGCCTTAGGTTACCATCCCATGCTTTTAATTTTGAACCAACAATAACATTTGGATCTTTTTTAGCTGTTTCAAAGATACAGCCAATCATGGCTGTAGTTGAGCTTTTCCCATGAGTTCCTGATATAGCAATAGTATGATATTTTTTAGTTAAAAGACCCAAAACTTCTGAATAAGAAAGTTCAGGTATTTTAAAATCACGAGCGGCTTTTCTTTCAGGGTGGTTTTTAGGCAAAGCAGGCGAGTAAATTAAAAGGTCAATGTTTTTTTTAATATTTTCATATTTTTGACCAATATTTATTTTTACTCCCATTTTTTCAAATTGTTCAACTATTTCAGAATAAACTAATTCCGAGCCAATAACTTTTTTATTGTTTTTAAGCATAAACTTAGCTATAGCACTAACACCAATACCACCAATGCCAGCAACATAAATATTTTTTATTTTATCAAAGTTAAAATTTTCCATAGTGTTTTTTTATTATACATAAATATTTTAGCATATTTTTATTATTGTTTCAATTGAAAAAGGACGACCCCTGGGGTCGTCCTAATTTTAATATTAAGACATTTGGATAGTTTGGGTATTTTAGGTAGTGGCTAGCTATCGACATTATTGAAAAAATTTGATATAATAGCTTCGCTTAAAATAAAAAAACAACATGAAAAAAACCACAAAAATGCCTGCAAAACAAAAAGAAAACAACATAAAGTTTTTTGGAGTTAAAGTTCATAATTTAAAAAATATTGATATTAAAATTCCTAAAAATAAATTGGTGGTGTTTTGTGGAGTTTCTGGATCTGGCAAAACATCTTTGGCTTTTGATACCATTTATGCAGAAGCAGAAAGAAGATATGTTGAATCGCTTTCTTCTTATGCTAGACAGTTCTTAGGAGTTAAAGACAAACCAAGTATTGATAAAGCAGAAAACTTATCACCAGCTATTTCTATTGATCAAAGATCTTTAATGAGAAATCCAAGATCAACAGTAGGCACGATTACAGAAATCTATGATTATTTAAGAATTATCTTTAGTCACATTGGAGAACCAAGGTGTCCTAAGTGTGATCTTAAAATACAAAGTCAAACAATTTCTCAAATTGTTAATCATATTTTAGAGCTTCCTTTAAAAACAGAATTTTTAGTATTAAGCACTATTTTTCAAGACAAAAAAGGAGAGCATAAAAATATTATTGAAGAAATATATAAACAAGGCTTTCCCAGAGGCAGGTTTGATGGGAAAATTTGAAAATTAGACGAGCTTCTAGATCAAGAAATTGACAAAAACAAAAAGCATACCTTAGACATTGTTATTGATAATTTAATTATTGAAAAAGATTTAGAAAAAAATCGTCTTTATAGTTCAATTGAGCTTGCTTTTAAGATGGGCAAGGGTATTGGTATTGTTAATATTACTAAAGGAGAGATAAAAGAAATAAAAAAAAACACAAAGTTTAACTTTTCTATTCAAAATGAAAACGATATAATTTTTAGCGAACACTTTGCTTGTAATATTTGTGGATTTAATATGCCTAAAATTGAGCCAAGATTGTTTTCTTTTAACAACCCCATTGGTGCTTGTAAAAAATGTACTGGTCTAGGTCATTTAATTTGTGTTGATAGAAACCTAGTCATGCCAAGCAAAGAGCTAACTTTAAATGAAGGAGCTATCCATCCATGAGCTTCAGCTTCTCATCGAGTTGGCCGGCAAGGCTATTATTGATGATCTTTGGCAGGCTTAGCTGAAAAATACAAATTTTCTATGGATGTTAAAGTAAAAGATTTGCCAGAAGACATCATTGATATTATTTTATATGGAGATAAAGATAAGGAAGGAGAATTTGAGGGTGTGATTAACAACTTAGAGCGTCGCTGAAGAGAAACTGAATCAGATTGAACTAAAAAAGAAATTGAAAGATATATGCATAATGTTGTTTGCCCCGAATGTCATGGTTTGCGTTTAAATAAATATGCTTTAAGTGTCTCAATCGACAGTTATAACATTGCTGATATCAATGTGATGACAGTTGGTCAAGGAATTGATTTTTTTGAACAACTAAAAGATAACTTAAAAGCAAACAGAAAACAAATAGCAGCTCCTTTAATAAAAGAAATATTAAGTAGATTAAATTTTCTTAAAGATGTTAGTTTAGAATATCTTTCTTTGTCTAGGGAATCAACCACTCTTTCAGGAGGGGAGGCACAAAGAATTCGCCTAGCTACGCAAATTAGCTCTGGGCTTTCCAATATCATTTATGTTTTAGACGAGCCTTCAGTAGGGCTTCACCCAAGAGATCAGGAAAGATTAATCAACAATCTTAGAAAGCTACGCGATCTTGATAATACTGTTATTGTGGTTGAGCATGACGAGCAAACTATAAAAGCAGCTGATTGAGTTATTGAAATAGGACCAAAAGCAGGTAAACATGGTGGAGAAATTGTTTTTGAAGGCACACCAACTCAACTATTTAAAGCTAACACCCTAACAGGAAAATATTTAAGCAACAAATTAAAAGTTGAGCTCCCTAAAGACAAAAAAAGAAGTGAAACTAATCAAGAAATAAAACTTTTAGGTTGCAAAAAACACAATTTAAAAAACATAGATGTTTCTTTGCCGCTTGGAAAAATGGTTGGAGTTACTGGTGTTTCTGGCTCTGGTAAATCGACTTTAATTATGGATTTACTTTATCCAGCTATTATTAAATATTTTAAAACTAGATCAGACAATGATGTTTCCTATGATAAGATTGACGGTGTAAACTATATTGACAGATGTATTTTAGTTAATCAAGAACCCATCGGTCGAACACCAAGGTCGAACCCAGTAACTTATATTGGAGCTTTTAACTATATTAGAGATCTTTTTTCAAAAACAGAATTAAGCAAAATGAGAGGTTATGAAATTGGCAGGTTTAGCTTTAATGTTAAAGGTGGAAGATGCGAAGCTTGCCAAGGAGACGGCTATAAAAAGATTGAAATGTATTTTTTGCCTCCAGTTTATACTGTTTGCGACGAATGTAAAGGAACTCGTTTTAATGAAGAAACTTTACAAGTAGCTTATAGAAACAAAAACATAGCCGATGTTTTAGAAATGAGTGTTGACGAAGCAGTTAAATTTTTTAAAGACATACCTATTATAAATAAAAAACTTCAACTGCTTGTTGATGTGGGTCTTTCCTATATGAAACTTGGGCAGTCTTCAACCACTCTTTCTGGTGGAGAAGCGCAAAGAGTAAAATTAGCAGAAGAATTATCAAAAAGAGACACTGGTAGAACACTATATATCCTTGATGAGCCAACAACAGGTCTTCACTTTGATGATATCAACAAGCTATTAAAAGTGTTAAATTTGCTTGTAGAAAAAGGAAATACAGTTATTGTTATTGAGCACGAACTAGATGTTATTAAAAATTGCGATTATATAATTGATTTAGGGCCAGAAGGAGGAGATAAGGGGGGTGAAGTAGTTGCTTCAGGAAAAATTAATGATCTTAAAAAAGCCAAAAACAGCTATACAGCTAAATTTTTATAAAAACCTTTCTTGAAAAATTTTTCTAAATTTGATACAATTTCTTTAGCTTAATAAATTAAAACAAAAATATGTCAGATTTTAAAATTGAAAAAAAGGGAGATTTTAATTATGAGGTAGTGGATAGTAAAACTAATGAAATAAAGGAAAAAGATCCAATTGAAATGACAGAGCAAGAAAGATTAGCTAAAAAAGCAGAAGAAGAGGAAATCAGTGGCTTTGAAACAGTTGTTATGAAGCTTCTTAAAGAAGGAATAATCCAAGAAATAAAATCAAGTGGCTATGATGAAGAAGATAAAATTCTTTATAAACTTAGGGTAAATAACGAGTGACACGAAAACTTAACACCCAAAGCAGCCAAAGATTTGTTAATAAAAATAGAGCAAGAAAATAATAAAAATAAATAAAGGTCGGTTTATCTATTTTAATAAAAATTAAAAGAAATATTATGCTAAAAAAGTTATTAAACGATAACTTGCTTGTTGAAGTTGATAGTAAGGAGCAGCAAACTTCATCTGGTTTGTTTATTCCCGAAACATCTTCAGATAAAAATATTTTAACAGGCATAGTTGCTTTTGCTGGTAACGGAAAAACAAATGACAAAGGCGAAGTAAAACCCATGCAAGTAAAAGCTCAAGACAGAATTATGTTTGAAAAATCTTATGGTGCTCAAGAAATAAAGGTTGATGGAAAAGAATATCTAAAAATTTCAGAAGCTGATGTAATTGCTATTTTAGAATAATTTTAATAAAAATATTAAAAGTATAAACTATGTCTAAAGGAATTGTTTTTAATGAAAAAGCTTTACAATCATTAAAAAATGGGATCGACAAGATAAACAATGTAGTAAAAATTACTTTAGGGCCTAAAGGTTCAAATGTTATTTTAGACAAAGGCTATGGTTCGCCACATATCACTAATGATGGCGTTACCATTGCTAAAGAGATTGAGCTAGAAGATAAAATAGAAAATTTAGGTGTTTCTATTGTAAAAGAAGCCTCAGAAAAAACAAGTGATAGTGCTGGCGATGGCACAACTTCTGCCATTGTTTTAGCAACATCAATGATCCAAACAGGCATTAAAAATATTGTTGCTGGTGCTGACCCAATGTCAGTCAAAAGAGGTATGGATAAGGCTGCTAAAAAAGTCGTGGCTAGCCTAAAAGAAGTTTCCAAAGAAGTTTCAAAAAATGAAGATATAGCTAATGTTGCTACTATTTCAGCTAGAGACAGAGAAATTGGAGAAATGATTGCCAATGTTATTTCAACAGTTGGCAAAGACGGTGTAGTAACAGTTGAAGATTCTCAAACAGTTGGTCTTTCCAAAGAAGTTGTTGAAGGACTACAATTTGATAGAGGCTATATCTCCCCTTATATGACCACCAATACTGACAAAATGGAAGCTGTTTTAGAAGATCCCTATATTTTAATTACTGATCAAAAAATTTCTGTCATTAAAGATTTGCTGCCACTTTTAGAAAAACTAGTTCAAGCAGGCTCAAAGGAATTATTAATTATTGCTGAAGATTTAGATGGTGAAGCCTTAGCCACTTTAGTGCTAAATAAAATTAGAGGTACTTTTACTGCCGTAGCAGTTAAGGCTCCTGGTTTTGGCGATAGGCAAAAAGAAATGCTTAATGACATTGGTATTATCACTAACGGCCAAGTTATTACAGCTGATTTAGGCATGAAATTAGAAAAAGTCGAGGTTGACATGCTTGGTAAAGCTCACAAAGCTATTGTCAACAAAGACAATACTACTATTGTTGGTGGTGTTGCCAAAAAGGAGAAAATTGAAGAAAGAGTTAATCAAATCAAAAAACAAATTGAAAATTGCGATAGTGATTTTGATAAAGAAAAATTACAAGAAAGATTGGCAAAAATTACTGGTGGAGTTGCAATTATAAAAGTTGGTGCTCCTTCGGAAATTGAACAAAAATCAATCAAAGACAGGATTGATGATGCTGTCAGGGCTACCAAATCAGCAGTTGAAGAGGGTGTTGTTCCTGGAGGCGGAGTTGCCTTGATTCGTTGTTTATTCTCGCTAGAAAATATAGAGACATCTAACGACGATGAAAAAACAGGAATAGAAATTATTAAAAAATCTATTGAAGCACCTATCAGGCAAATTGCTGAAAATTGTGGTATTGATGGTTCAGTAGTTATTGATAAAGTAAAAAATGAAAAAGAAATATGATTTGGCTATGATGCCGATAAATTAGTCTATGGCAATTTAATGGAAAAAGGAATTATTGATCCAACTAAAGTTGTTAGAGCTGCTTTTGAAAATGCTGTTTCAGTTGCTAGCATGTTTCTAACAACTAAGGCAGTTGTGTTCGAAAAACCCGAGAAAAAAGAAGCTTGCGACACTTGCAATCAAAATCCAAACATGATGGACTATTAAAAAAGGTTATTTGGATAAATGTTGAAAATCACTCCTTTTTAAGGGGTGATTTTTAATGTTTTAAAGCCCTTGCAAAATATCTTTATATTTGATAAAATTAAAGTAATTAAACATTAATTTTTATATTATGGCTGATGACAATTATTTAATAGAACTTAAAGAAAATATCAAAAATGGCCTTAATTTTTTTGCTGAAAAACTAGCATCAATAAGATCAAATAAGGTGGCCACCACTTTAGTTGAAAATATCAATATTGATTGCTATGGATCTAGTGCTCCTTTAAAAACATTGGCAAATTTAGTTATTCAACCGCCAAATGTTATTATTGTGGAGCCATGAGATCCAACTATCTTAAATAATATTGTTAAATCAATCGAAGCTTCAAACTTAGGAGTAAATCCCCAAAAGGAAGATAAATTTGTGAGGATGGTTTTTCCTTCACTTACTCAAGAAAGAAGGGAGCAGCTCATCAAGCTTGCTAACGCAGAAAAAGAGGGTTGTCGAGTAGAAATTAAAAAGCATCGAGAAATTATTTTGAAAAAAATCAACAATAACTTCAACGAGAAAATGATGTCTGAAGATCAGAAAATTTTCTTAGAAAAAGAAGTTCAAAAAGAAATTGACAAAGCCAATGAAAACGCTGAGATGCTCACAGATAAAAAGATTAAAGAATTAAAAGAATTTTAAAGAATTAGTTTCGATATAATTATAGTTAAACATTTCATATGATATATTTTATTTTGATATTAATGATTTTAGTTTTAGTGCATGAACTAGGTCATTTTTTAACCAGCATATTTTTTAAAGTAAAAGTTGAAGAATTTGGCATTGGTTTTCCGCCAGCTTTCTACAAAAGAAACATCAATGGTACTAAATTTTCTTTAAACATACTGCCTTTAGGTGGTTTTGTTAAGCTTTATGGAGAAGATGGTTCTAACCAGAGCGATCCAGATAGTTTTGCCTCAAAAAAACTTTGACAAAAAATAATCATTTTAGTTGCCGGAGTTTTTAATAATTTACTATTAGGTTATGGCATTTTGGCAGTGTTATTATTTATTGGCTTGCCTTTAATAGGAGATTTCAGCGACATTTATGCTCACCTAGACAATCGTGCTATTATTAAAAGAGAGGAGATTAATATCACTATGGTTAAAAAAGATTCTCCTGCTCAAATAGCTGAAATTAAAACTAATGACAAAATTTTAAATTTTGGTACTTCAGCTGAAGATTTGGCAAAAGAAAAGCCATTGGCTAACTTCGAATATTTTGTTCAAAACAATAAAGGAAGAGAGATATTTTTAAAGATAAAATCAAGCGGAGCTGAGAAAGTTATTAGTGTAATTCCTAGAATAGATCATCCAGAAAATGATGGTCCTATTGGTGTTGGCTTGATGCCAGCAGTAATATATTCTTATCCATTTGGCCAAAATTTTGTCGAAGCATTTAATATGGTTACCAAAACTTTCAATATGTTTTTTAAAACTATCGGAAATATTTTCGGCTCTATTTTTAACTTAAAATCAGAAACTCATGATGTTGCTGGTCCAGTTGGTATTGCTGTTATGACTAATAGCATCTCTAAACTAGGGCCACTATACTTAGTAGCATTTTTAGCATCTTTTTCTATCAACCTAGCCATTGTTAATTTATTGCCTATTCCTGGCCTAGATGGAGGAAGGATTTTATTATTGCTTCTAGAGAAGGTTATTGGCAAAAAAATTGGCCAAAAAGTAGAAAGTTATTCTATTGGTGTTGGCTTAGCCTTTTTGATTTTAGTAGTTATCTTTGTTACCATAAAGGATGTGCTGTTCTACTTTATATATTAATCAAAATTTAATTTTTTTATATGAAAAACTTTTTTAATAAAATATTTGGAGCTAATGCTTTATCACAAGAATTTGGTTTTGATTTGGGCACAGGCAAGATTTCTGTTTATTTAAAAAATAAAGGCATTGTTTTAAACGAACCTTCAGTTGTTGCTGTAAATAATAAAACTGACCAAATTGTAGCTATTGGTAAAGAGGCTTCAGCCATGATTGGCAAAACTCCTCAACACATCACCGTAACCAAGCCGATGGTTAATGGTGTTATTTCTGATTTTGAAGTCGCAGAAAAAATGATTCAACATCTTTTTCAAAAAATTCGTGAGTCAAATAAAACAGGAAAATTTTGATATGCCAAAAGAGCTATCGTAGGAGTTCCTTCAAGTTGCACAGAAGTTGAAAAAAAAGCAGTTGAAGATGTTTTTAATAATGCTGGCGCTAAAGAAATATATTTAATTGAAAAATCATTAGCTATTGCTATTGGTAGTGGATTGTTATTAAAAGAACCCAAGGGCCATTTAATTGTTGATATGGGGGGAGGTATTACAGAGGTAGCGGTTATTTCTTTAGGCGGAGTGGTAGTTTCTCAAAGCATTAGAATAGCTGGAGACAAGCTCAATGAAGACATTATCAGATATATTAAAGATAATTTTAAATTAGCTATTGGCGAACAAACAGCAGAAAAGATAAAAATAAATATTGGCTCTGCTGTTCCGTCGCATAGTACTGGTGAATCAAAATATCTTATCATTCAAGGAAGAGATCTCACCAAGGGTCTTCCTAAAGAAGTAAAAATAACCGAAAAAGAAGTTCGAGACGCTATTTCAGAATCATTAGACATTATTGTTCAGACAATTAAAAATACCATTGAAACAGCTCCTCCAGAATTAATCCCAGATATAATGAATCACGGAGTTTTACTGACGGGAGGCACAAGCTTGCTAAAAGGAATTGACAAACTCATTGAATCATCAACTGGACTTGATGTAAACCTTGCTGATGACCCTATTAATACCGTAGTAAGAGGAGAGGGAATTATCCTAGAAAATTTTGAAGGCATGAAGAATTATCTTCTTTCAGCCATTAATACAAAATAATTTGTTAAAATAATTTTATGGTTCCATATTTGCCAAAAAATAGAAATAAGAAAAATCGTTTTCGAAGTTGAGGTTCCATTTTTTTTATTAGCTTGATTTGATTTTCAGGTGTTTTTTTTCTTGGCAGTATATTTAAATCAATAACCACTCAAACATTGGCAGTAGCCCAACCAGCTCAAAAAAAAGTTGGCTTCGTTACTCAGTTTTTAGCAGACTTTTGAAACTTTACTAGCATCAGGTCAGATTATTATCGCCTAAAAGAAAAAGAAAATATTTTTTTTAAAAATCACGGAGCGATATCTATTTTAAGATTTGAAAACGAAAAACTTCATCAAATTTTAAATTCCGAATCGCATAAATTTAATATTATACCTTCGAAAGTTCTGATAGGTGATTTAAATGGGATCGATGGTGTTTTTATTATTGATCGAGGTTCTAATGACGGACTTAAAGAAGGTATGAATGTCATCTTGCCAGAAAATGTCTTAGTGGGGAAGATTATTGAAGTTAGTAATACTTATTCAAAAGTTATGTCTATTTACAACAACAGTATAAATCTTAGTGTAGTTAATGTTGATCAAGAATTTTTAGCTTTACTTAAAAAAGACCCTTCAGGCCTTCTTTCTTTAAAATTTTTTCCAGAAAACAGCCATTTTGAAGTCGGCGATGTTTTTATAACTTCAAATGAAAATAATGATTTTATACAAGGATTGCTTGTTGGCAGGATAAGAGCTATTAGGTCAACCAACATCACCAGCCAAGAAAATATCATTATTGAGCCATTTTTTAGCTTGCCAAGACTACAAAATGTGTTTGTTATCACTAATTATCCCTAGTTTTTAAATTTATATTTATATTATGGTCAAAAACATTCTTTTTTTTGTTTTAGCTATCTTGCTTACTTTTATTTTGCTGCCTAATATAAGCATATATTTGAGACCTAATTTGATTTTGATTTTTTTAATTTCATTATATCTTAAAATAGGCTTTGCTAAAAGTATTTGGTTTTGAGTGGCTGGTGGCATTATTTTGGATAGTTTAAATGCCATTAGCTTTCCTATTAATACTATTTTGTTTATTAGTTTTTTTGTAATATCCTTTCTGTTTAAAAATATTTTTGAATATGAAACACTTATGTCAAAAATAATCACCGGCTTTATTTTTATAAGTATTTATTTTTTAAGTTTTATATTGAGAGATTTAATTGTTTACAACGGGTTTTTTATAAATTATGAATATTTTAGACAGTTTTTTATTACTTTTATAATTTTTGCTATAATTTGAATAATAAAATCAAAACAAGATGAAAAGACCTTATAAAAAAAATAAACTTGACTTTGAAGAAATACTTATTGATAAAAGAGCTAAGTATTATGAGCAAAGCTATGAAAGATTAGAGACTCCAATTAATCAGAGCAATATTATTAAAATAGGGCTAGTTGTTTTATTAGTTTTTTTTATTTTATTTAGTAGGATTTTTTATTTAAGCATTGTAAAAGGAGAAGAAAATTATTTAATTTCAGAGCGCAATCGCTTACGCTATGTTTTAATTAAAGCACCAAGAGGTATTATTTACGACAGATATTACAAGCCAATTGTATCCAATAAAACTTCTTTTAGTTTGATTTTGCTACCAAGAGACTTTTATCAAGCTAGCGAAGATGTTAAAGAAGCTATAAAGCCACTTATTTTAGAAATTTTTAAATTAGAAGAAGAAGATTTATTAAAATCAATTGACAGAATAAGTGCGGGTTCTTATGAGCCTATTTTGGTCAAAACAAATGTTAGTAAAGATGAAGCAAGGGTTTTTGAAGCTAGAACCAATGAAGGGGAAAGAATCGGTTTCTATTTAATTGAAGACTATAATCGTACTTATTACGATCCATATGCTTTTGCTCATGTGGTCGGCTATACTGGCCGCATGAACGAAGAAGAGTTTGAAAAATATCCTCAATACCCCAAAGCTGATTTAATTGGTAAATATGGACTAGAGGCATATTATGAAGAATTTTTACATGGTATTTCAGGCAGGAGGCTCTTGGAGGTTGATGCTCGATTGCGCATTAGCCCTGAGCTAGGCATAATAGAACCAAGTCCTGGTAAAAAACTTGTTACCACAATTGACAGAGACCTTCAAAAATTTCTTTTTGATGCCATGAATAGATCATTAGAAAAATTAAATTTAACTAAGGCTTCAGCTATAATGACCAATCCACAAACAGGAGAAGTTTTGGCTATGGTAAGTTTACCAAGTATTAATGTGGAAGCTTTTTCTATTGGTGGACCTAAAGAAGAGATTGATAAAGCAATTGCTAGTAAAGATAAACCTTTTCTAAATCGCATTGTTTCAGGAGTTTATGCTCCAGGCTCAACCATAAAACCATTAGTTGCTTTAGCTGCTTTAAAAGAAAAGCTGATTGACCCTTTAGATAATATTATTGCCAATGAAGCAATTGTTATACCAAATCCTTACAATCCAGATAGCCCAGCCATTTTTAGAGATTGAAAAAAACATGGTTTGGTTGACATGAGAAAGGCAATTGCTGATTCTTGTAATATTTATTTTTATGCTATTGGTGGTGGCTATAAAGATATCCCAGGACTAGGGATTTCTCGATTAAAAAAATATTGAGAAGAATTTCATTTTGGTAAGAAACTTGGCATTGATTTAGCCTATGAAGCAGATGGTTTGTTACCAGATCCAGAATACAAAAAACAAATAAACCCTGACAATCCAATTTGATATATTGGTGACACTTATAATGTTTCTATTGGCCAAGGAGATTTGCTTTTAACACCGCTTCAAATAGCTTATTATGTTGGAGCTATTGCCAATGAGGGAAATATAATGAAACCATATTTAGTTTCTAAAATTATTGATGAAAATGATAAAATTGTTTTTGAACAAAAACCAAAAGTTTTACAAAAAGTTAATGCATCCAAAGAGGATTTTAAAATTGTCAAAGAGGGCATGCGCATGATGGTTACTGATGGATCGGGCCAATTAATGAAAACTATCCCTATTGATATAGCTGGGAAAACAGGTACTCCGCAGACTCACTCAGGAGCAAAAACTAATGCTTTGTTTGCTGGGTTTGCCACTGTAGATAATCCAGAGATTTTGATTCTAGTACTCTTAGAAGAGCCTCCAGAGGGCTCAGTTGTTACTATTCCGCTAGTAGATGAAGTCATGAGATATTACTACAACTATCGCTATGTAAGGCAACCAGAGTCTTGGGATTTAAGCAAAGCATCTTTCTACCCAACAACCACCACTCTTCCAGAAAAGTCTGAAAAAGAGGAAAGCTTTAAATTGTTTAATGAAAATGCTTTTGAAGGCAGGGAAGAGTAAAACTATTGACAATTTAAATGTAATATGCTATAATAAGAACCCTTATAAAAATACAAAAAGTCGCTTGACATTTTTTGAAAAATTTTTTAAGATAAAACTTACGTTTAAAAAAAATAAATGGCTATTATTTTTTAATAGCCCATTCTTTATTCTCTAAAATTTTGTTTATTTGAATTTAACAAATTATAAATCAAACCTAGTTGAGAATATTGTTTTAGTCGAAAGAAAGTTTAATAGATAATTAACTATAATAGTAAAATGAACAATTACGAGATTACAAAAGAAGGTTTAGCTGCTCTTAAAAAGGAGTTAGAAGAAGTTAAAAAAGAAAGAATTGAAGTTATCGAAACCATTAAAACAGCAAAATCTTTTGGTGATTTATCTGAAAACGCAGAATATTCAGCTGCCAGAGAACGTCAAACTTTTGTTGAATCAAGAATCAACGACATAGAAGACAAAGTTAAAAGAGCTATTGTTGTTGATAATTTACCTAAAAGAGAAGGTATTGGACTAGGTTCAAAGATTGAAATTATTCCAGTAAACAATTCAAGTTCTGAGTCAAAAATCATTGAGCTTGTTAGCTCAGCTGAATCAGATCCTTTCAACAATAAAATATCACAAGATTCACCATTGGGGCAGGCTTTGTTAAGCAAGCGTGTCAATGATGAAGCGGTTGTTAAAACTCCACAAAAAGAAATTAGATATAAAATCAAACAAATATTATAACAACTTGTTTTTAAAAATCTAGCCAAATTATCGGCTAGATTTTTATTTAGTAAAATTAGCACTCTTGACAATAGAGTGCTAATTTGCTAAAATATAGAAGAACTATTATTATAATAAACAAGCATGAGCAATATATCTCCAAGGCAAAAACAAATTCTTTATTATTTATCTCTAGAACAAATAAAACAATCTGAACCGGTTGCTTCAAATCAAATAAAAGAAAAATATAATTTAAAGTTTAGTCCAGCTACCATCAGGAATGAATTGTTGCGTTTGTGCCAATTAGACTACTTAGAACAGCCACATACATCGGCGGGAAGAATTTTAAGTGATTTTGGCTGAGAGATGCTAATAGCTAATTTTTTAGAAAATGTTTTTGAAGAAAAAAGCTTTATTCCCCCCGGAGATTTTAATCTTTTAGTTAAGGCTCTTTCAGAAAAAACCAATGCTTTTAGTTTTGCTTTTGATTTTATGAATGATGAATTATATTATTTTGGCTTTAGCAAGCTTCTTAATGAAAAAATTATTAATAACTTACAAGAACTTTCCATCATTAGTAGAGATATTGACAATCTAAAAGAGAAGTTAAAAAAGGTAAAAGATGTCGTGGTAGAAGAAGAGATAAATGTTTTTATTGGAAAGAAAAATCCTCTTTTTAAAACTAGCCAGCTCTCTTTAATTGCCACTCGCTCTGGCTTTAACAACATTATATTAGGTATTATTGTTTCTAAAGTGACTGACTACGAAAAACATTTTAAAATTTTTAAAAATTTAATCAATCATATTTAAAAACAACGTATGAAAGAAAAAACTTCTAAAAAAGAAAACAAAGATAAAAAAGAAGATAAAATTTTATTAGAAACTGAAAAACTAAAAGAAAGCTTAGTTAATGCAGAGAATCAATTAGCCAAAGAAAGAGCTTGTTTGCTTAACTACCAAAAGGATGAGCTAGACAGGGCGACAAAAAGAACAGAATATTATGAAAAATGTCTTTTGCTTGAGTTAATAAGTATTATTGACAATTTTGAACACACTGTACAAAGTTTAGCAAAGCAAAAAACTGAGCAAAACAAAAATATTCTTTTGGGCGTTGAGATGATTTATAAGCAGTTTAAAAATTTCTTAGCGCAAAAAAATTGTCAAAGCTATGATAGTTTAAACCAAACTTTTAATCCTTCTCTTCATGAGGCTATTGAATCAGTCGTTTCAAAGGAATTTCCAGACAATACTATTTCTGAAGAAATACAAAAAGGATACACTTATAAAGATCAAGTTTTAAGGCCAGCTAAAGTTCGGGTCGTAGAAAACAAAGTACTAGAAAATAATAATTAAAATTATTAATAAAAAATTTAAATATTTACTATGGGAAAGATACTAGGTATAGATTTGGGAACTACTTTTTCAGAAATGGCTATTTTCCAAAATGGTCAACCTCAAATTATTGAAAGTCAAGAGGGAGAAAGAACGGTTCCTTCAGTTGTGGCTATTGCTAAAAATGGCGAAAGATTAGTTGGCACTTTAGCTAGAAGACAAGCTATTACTAATCCTCAAAATACAGTTTTTTCAGTAAAAAGGTTTATTGGGCGTCGTTTTTCTGACAAAGAAGTTCAAGATGACAAAGCTTCTCTTCCCTATGAAATTAGAGAATCACAAAGTAAGGGCATTGAAGTTAAATTAGGAGATAAGTGGCTCAAACCTGAAGAAATTTCAGCTATGGTTTTACAAAAATTAAAAGCAGACGCAGAAGCAAAGCTAGGAGAAAAAATAGAAGAAGCTATTATCACTGTGCCAGCTTATTTTAATGATTCGCAAAGGCAAGCTACAAAAAACGCAGGAGAAATTGCTGGGCTTAAGGTGTTAAGAATACTTAATGAGCCAACTGCAGCCGCTGTTCTTTATGGCTTCAATAAACATCAATCTTCAAAGGTTTTAGTTTATGATTTTGGTGGAGGAACTTTAGATGTTTCTATTATTGAAGTAGTAAATGCCAGCGATGAATCTGCTGGAGAAAATATTAATGTTTTAGGAACCGGCGGAGATACTCATTTGGGTGGAGATGATTTTGATCAAAAAATTATCTATCATATTTTATCAGAATTTAAAAAAGAAGAAGGAGTTGATCTCAAAGATGATAAATTGGCTCTTCAAAGAATTAAAGATGCCGCTGAAAAAGCAAAAAAGGAACTATCCAATGTAACCGAAACAGAAATTAATTTACCATTTATTACCTCAACAAGTGATGGTCCAAAGCATTTGGTTATGAAATTAACTCGTGCAAAATTTGAAGAGCTCATTAAAGATTTAATTGAAAGGTCAATAGAAAGAACAGAGCTAACCTTAAAAGAAATTCAATTAAATCCAGAAGATATTTCAGATGTGATTTTGGTTGGTGGAACCACTCGTATTCCAGCGATTCAAAAAAGAATTAAAGAAGTGTTTAAAAAAGAACCAAAGAAAGATATTAATCCCGATGAAGTTGTTGCTATGGGCGCCGCTATTGTTGCTGGCTCACTTCAAGGAGAAGTAAAAGATTTACTACTTCTAGATGTAACCCCGCTATCTTTATCTATTGAAACTATGGGTGGTGTTGCCACACAAATGATACCAAAAAATACCTACATCCCAACAACAAAATCAGAAATTTTTTCAACTGCTGCCGACAACCAGCCGGCCGTAGAAGTGCATGTCTTGCAAGGAGAAAGACCGATGGCTCAAGACAACAAAACCTTGGCTAAGTTTGTTTTAGATGGTATTCCTCCTGCCTCTCGCGGCACCCCTAAGATTGAAGTTACTTTTGATATTGATAAAAATGGCATTTTAAATGTTACTGCTAAAGATCAGGCCACCAATAAAACTCAATCAGTAAAAATTGAAGCAACCACTGACCTAACTAAAGAACAAATAGAGCAAATGAAAGCAGAAGCAGAAAAATTTGCCACTGATGACAAAAAAAGAAAAGAATATATTGAGGTTAAAAATCAGGCAGAAAACCTAACTTACCAATCAGAGTCAAGCTTAAAAGAAAATCAAGATAAAATACCAGCAGAACTAAAAGAAAAAATTGAAGAAAAAACAAAAATATTAAAAGATATTTGCCAAAAAGAAATTAGCAATGTTAATCTCGAGGAAAACACCGAATTGATTAAAAAAGGCATTGAAGATTTATCAAGTGAATTAACAGAAATTGGCAAAAATATTTATGCCAAACAAGAAGATCAAAACAAGGCTGAAGCAACTGATAAAGAAAAAGAGCCTTCTGGCCAAAAACAAGAACCAATAGACACTAATTTCGAAGAAAAATAATTTTAAGAAGCCAGGCTAATCACTTGGCTTCTTTTAGAGGCATAAGCTCATTGCAAAAAAAGTTAATTTTTGTTACACTTTCAGTAATAAAATTAACCTAATTATCATGTCAAAATTATTACAGTTTTTAAGTAAAAGAAAAAATATCAACCAAGACTCAATCAGAACATTACACCCAGACGATCTTTTCACCAACTGAACTTTTATTAAACAAAATATTTTAGGAGGGCTTAGTTGTTTTTTTGTTTTGCTTTTTAGTAATGTTTTAAAAACATTATTAGAAGCAAGATATTTTAACATTTGGATTCAATTACAAATCTTGATTTTATTTGTGCTTAGCCTAGGCTTTTTTAGTTTAACCCTGTTTTTTCTTAAAAAAAGACTTTTGCTAGGCTGGTCATTAGGTTTTATTGTTAGCTCTCTAGTTCTTTTTATTGATAAACTTCCTTATCAAAATATCTTTTTCTATATTTTTCTATCGGCATCTTTTTTGTTATTTTTATTTGCTAGCTATCAATATAAAAAGACCAACGAAACTTTTTTAAAGTTTAATTGAAAAATAATTTTTCAATCAGGTTTTGTCTACCAGTTTTTTGGCTTAATGATGATTTTAATTAGTATGATAGCTTTTTCATATGTCAAAATAGATCGTCAAACTATTGACGGTGCCAAAACAGGCAATATCATCAATAATGTTATTGATTATTGAGCTAAAAGTTCTCCAGATTCTTTTTTGAATAAAAATTTTGAAACAGCAGTGGATAATTTTGTAACTCAAAATAATTTCCTTTCTAGTTTTCAAGCCCAATATTCAGTTTTAGGTTTGTCAGTTAGTAATGTTTTTGCGGACAACATTAAAAATATGTTTAACACTAGCTTTGATGTAAAAGCCAATGTTTCAAAGATTTTAGTTGATTTTTTTAATCAAGCTTCTCAAGCAACCAAAGCCATTGTTACTGGGCTGTTTCTCTGGTTTATTTTAAGCATTATTGGCTTTACTTTGTTTTTCTCAAAAATACTTGTTTACTATTTTAGTCAATTAATTATTTATGCTTTAGTGTGACTTGGTTTTTTATCTTTAAAAGAGCGCCCAGCCACTAAAGAAGATTTGATTTTGTAAAGGTTTTTAAAAATTTTAAACTTTCAGTATGTCAGAGTCCAAAGATTATTATAAAATACTTGGTGTTTCCGAAAACTCAACAGAAAAAGAAATAAAAGATTCTTTTCATAAACTAGCTTTTAAATATCATCCTGATAGACCTAATGGTGATGAAAAAAAATTTAAAGAAATAAATGAAGCTTTTCAGATTCTTGGCAATAAAGAAAAAAGAGAACAATATGATAATATGAAAAAATATGGCTTTCCTAGTGGCGGTTTTCCTGGCGGACAAGCTTCGGGTTTTAATTGATCCAATACTGGTTTCGATGGTTTTGGTGATTTTAATGATATTTTTAGCTCCTTTTTTAATCAAAATCGCAATAATGATCCTCGTTATACCAGATATGTTCAAAACGACGACATTGAAATGGTAGCTAATCTCACTTTGAAAGAATCTTATCTTGGAGTAAAAAAAGAAATTGTTTTTAAAAGAGATATTTTTTGTAGTGATTGTTCAGGCAAAGGATATCAAAAAGATATTCAATTAAAAACTTGTACAAATTGCCAAGGAAAGGGGGTAATTGAAAAAACTAAAAAAGTTCCTTTTTTTGGATCAGTAATTGAAAAAGTTTATTGTGACAAATGTGATGGCGAGGGTAAAGTGCCTGATAAAAAATGCCCGACTTGTCAAGGTAAAAAATATATTACTGAAACTAAAAAAGAAACTATTGAAATACCAGC
>CAYYXO010000004.1:0-44706 GCA_964475745.1 uncultured Candidatus Saccharibacteria bacterium
AATGAAAAAAACAGCAAAAAAGGCCACATTATTTTGTGGCCTTTTTCTATTATATAATTAATTTTGCATAAAATCTTTTGAATCTTCTAGCTCTAAAGAAATGACTTGTGAAAACTTTTCTTTGCCAATAGTCACTCCATAGATAACATCTGCGCTAGACATGGTGAGTCAATTGTGAGTGATGATTATATATTGAGTTTGGTTGCTTATATCTTTTAAAATATTGGCAAACTTTCTGGTGTTTTCTTCATCAAGAGCAGCATCAACTTCATCTAAAACTAGAAGCGGTGGCTTGCTTTGTGAAACAATGGCAAAAAGCAAAGCAATAGAAACTAAACTTTTTTCTCCGCCTGACAAGGCTTCTACTCCATCAAGCTTTGTTTTTGGAAGTTTTACTTTTATCTCTAGCCCTATTTTTTTAATTTCTTGCTCTGGTAAAAGACTGGTGATAATTTCTTCTCCTTCATGAGTTTGTTTTTGTTTTTCTTTAATTTCTACTATTTCTAAGGAGCCTTTGCCTCCTCCAAAAATGAGTTCTAAATATTTGCTAAAATCTTTGTTGATGGCTTCAATGGAGTTTTCAAAAGTTTCATTAATCTGGGTGGCTAGTTCTTTTATAATTTGTTTTAAATCTGCTACTGCTTTTTCTAAGTCTTCTTTTTGATTTTCTAGAAAAGCTAATCTTTTTTGCGTGTCATTGAATTCGTCAATGATATTTTGATCAGCGCTACCAAGTTCACTTAAAACTGCTCTGAGTTTTTCTATTTTGGCGTAAAACGATCTTAAATCTTCGCTGGATAAAACCAAACTTTCAACTAAATCATTTTTGACAATGATTTCAAAATCAAAACCCAAGGAACTAATTTGATTTTTTAAATTTTCAAGATTGATGTTGTTTCTTTCCAAATCAATAGAAAGAGTTTGTTTTTGCGATTGAAGCAACATGAGCTCTTTTTGCTTTTGCTCAATAAAGCTAAACATAGCTCGTTGCTTTTGAGATTCTTCCTCTATCTGATCTTCTAGTCCGTCTGATTGTGCTTCTTTTTCTTTGATTTTTTGTTCGAGAAGCTCTGCCTTTTCTTTTAGCTTGATGATTTCTTCTTGTAAAGTTTTTATTTCTTTGTTTAGCTCCTCAAAATCTGCTTGCTGGCTTTCTTTGGGAAAATCTTTTTTAGTGTTTTGGCTTGATAATATTTCTGCTAGTTCTTTTTCAATGGTTAGTAGATTGCTTTTAATAAGATGGATATCATCTGAAGAAAGAATATTTTTGATTAACTGCTTTACAATGTCTATTTTTGTCTCCACCAGAGACACTCTAATATAAGTTGGTTTAATTTCTTGAGGTGTTTGACTGCTTGACTGTTGCTGGTTTGTGGCTTGATGCCTTTTAAGAGCATTTATTTTTTCATCTAGTTTACCTTCTAGCTTGGCCATCTCATAAATAAAAGCTTGCTTTTGAGAAACTAGGTCTCTGGTTAAAGCTTCTACTTCTTTTTGCTTTTGAGTTAGAGAACTAACAATGCTTTTATTTTCATCTTCGTTAGTTGAAAAACCTAATTTTTCTTTTTCAGTTTCAATTATTTTTTCTAGCTCAAAAATCTTTTCATTTAATTCTTTTAAATCTTTTACGACAATTTCTTTTTCTTGAATTAATGTTTTGTGTTGAAAGCCAAAATATTTTTGACTGAGTAAAAGCAATTCTTCTTGATATTCTTTTTGCTTATCAAAGCGGGAGACATATCTTTTGAGCGATCTAAAATGTGGTAAAATCTCGCTTACCAAAGAAGAAACTTTATCTAAATTGATGTTGGTGTTTTGTAATTTTCTTTCTGATGTTTCTTTTTTCATTTCTAGTTGGCGCAAACCAAGAACTTCTTCAAACATAACTTTTCTTTCCTGAGGACTAACTTTCAAAATACTTTCAATGTTTCCCTGAGAAATAATAGAAAGGCCTTTGGCACCAAATTGCAATGAGGCCAAAATGCTAATAATATCTTTTTGTTTTGATTCTTTTTTATTTAAAAAGTATTCTGTTTTTCCATCTTTGTGAATTACTTTTTCTATTTCAAGAGTATTGACATCAATGATATCAGGCCTGTTTACCTCCTCAAAAACAAGCTTGACTCTGGCGCTTTGACCAGATGGCTTAAATTCGTTGCCACTAAAAATTAAATTAACACTGCTGTCAGTGCGTAAATTTTTTGAGCTTTGCTCTCCTAGGATCCAACGCAAAGCATCAACAACATTGGATTTGCCTGAGCCATTAGGGCCAACAATAGC
The DNA here is from genome assembly GCA_964475745.1 of uncultured Candidatus Saccharibacteria bacterium. GTDB lineage: Bacteria > Patescibacteriota > Minisyncoccia > UBA6257 > JAKLIH01 > CAYGJE01. The sequence goes on from CAYYXO010000004.1 coordinate 2,281, forward strand.
ACTAATGCCTTTGGGAAATTGAAAAATAACTTTATCTGCGAAAGATTTAAAACCTTTCAATTCTATTTCTCTTAAAAACATAATGTAAATATAAAATTAAATTTTAGACAAAATAAGAATAGCAAATTTTAAAAATATAGTAAAGACCCTGTTAATTTAAAAAAGCAACCAAGGTTGCTTTTTTAAATTGGTTATTTTTATTTTCACTTCTCATCTCTTAAGGCGTTTTCAGCTGACTTTTCTTCAGCATCTTTTTTTGATCAGCCCTCACCAATACCTATTTCTTTTTCATTAATGCAAACACTAACTGTATAAAAAACATTGTGAGCTGGGCCTTCAGATTTAATAACTTTATAGCTAGGAGCTTTTTTGTAAATTTCTTGCATTTTTTCTTGTAACAAGCTTTTTCAATCTTTTTGATGGGTTTTACTGGCTACCTCTTCAACAAAAGGTTTAATAATCTCTAAAATAACATTTTTTGTTACGGTGAATCCTTGATCAAGATAAATAGCGCCAAATAAAGCTTCAACAGCATCTGCTAAAACATAGCATTTTAACTTTGTCTCGTCTACACCGCTCTCCTTGAGCTGACTTAAAAACTGTTCAACACTCATTCTTTCTCCTTTTGAGATAAAAAGATATTTTTCTAAGTTTAAAGCAATAGCTATTTTGGATAGCATTAAAGAATTAACCAGATTAGATCTTAAAGGAGTTAAAACTCCTTCAACATATTCTGGAAATTTAAAGAAAATATAGTCAGAAACACATAGTTGCAAGACAGCGTCACCTAAAAATTCTAGTCTTTCGTTGTGGCTGTGAGGCCATTTTCTGTTTTCGTTTAAAAAAGAGCTGTGAGTGAGAGCTTCTAAAAACAATTCTTTTTTTCTAATCTTTATTTTGAATAATTCTTCAAAATTTTGAAACAATTCTTCTTCTTTTTTCATAGAAAGAGCCATGATAATTCTTTATTTTTATTTATTCATTAATTTGTTCTTCAGAGCTTTCTCTTGGCACTGATTCTTCTTCTGATTCTGGTTTGACTTGCTCGATAGCTTTATAGACTGTGCCTAAAACTCCATTAATAAAACTGTAGGAATTTTCACTGCCAAAGTTTTTAGCTAATTCAACTGCTTCATTGATAGCAACTTTTGGAGGAACATCTTCTGATTTTTCAAACAAAAGCTCATAAAGACCAAGTCTTAAAATATTGCGGTCTACGGTATTGATTTGAGCAAGCGGTCTTTCGGGAGCTGATTTTTCTATAATGGAATCCAACTCTTCTTTGTGCTCAATGATGCCAGCAACTAATTGCCTAGGAAAATCTTTGTCGCTCAAATCTTGAGCCAAATTGTTGATATTTCGCTCAATAATTTCATTGACATCCTTTTCATTTTTTCACATTTCCCATTCATAAAGTGATTGCAAAGCAATCATTCTGCTAAAATGACGAGAAGCCATAGTGTAGAAGTTTACTTGATAAAATTTAGAAGATTAAAAAGTTTAATTTCGAAACTTCTAAATAATATAAATTTATTAAATAAAATAAGGTAATAGCGAAAAAAGTTATTTGCTTTTTTCGCTATTAAAATTTATTTCTCTTGTATTTCTCTTTGTTTTGCTTTCTTTTCTTTTTTATCAAGACCTTTTAAAACATCAATCATGACTTTGCCTTTGTAGGTGCCGCAATTATGACAAACTCTGTTTGGCAACGCAGGTTCTTTACATTTTGGACAGCTAATAAGGTTTTTGCCTTCTAGCCCATGATGAGATCTTCTTTTGTTAGTTCTTGATTTGGTATTATGTCTTGCTGGTAATGCCATAGGTATAAATTTAATAGTTTAACAAGCTTATTTTAGCACAAACCAGCATAAAAAGCAATAGTTTTGTTAAAAATACCTTTAAAACAGCTTTTTATTTTTAAAGTCTTTATTTATCGCCTTTTTTTGGAAAACGAATAATTAAAATACCTTTGTCGTCAAAATTAGCGGCAGCATTGTCAACATCAACATTTGAAGGCAAAACACAGGTTCTTGAGAAAGTCCCTCAATAGCATTCATGTTTCAAATAGTCATCATGGCCAACAATTTCTGGCTCTTTTCTTTCTCCGCGAATAGTAACCATGTCGTTGTTGATGGAAATGTCTATTTCGTCTTGATCTGCTCCAGCTACTACAGTTCTTAAAACAATATCTTCCTCTGTTTCATAAAGGTCAATTGGTAATCTTCCCTCTTCAGGGCATTCAGGTAGTTTTTTGTCGTTCATAAATTTTTTTTAAACCACTATTAGCCTAAATTTCCAATAGAGGCATTTTTATTAAAATTTTTAATTATTTTTTACTTTTGTGTGCAAATCTTCTATCACATCAAACATCCAAAGCAGTATTGAAGCTCCAACAAAAACCCCTATAAACATAAGAGCCATAGCGAAAACTCCGTGAGTAAAAACTAAGGTGTTAAAGAAGGCATGAAAAACAATTCCTATTACTAAGCCGATTGGTATCAAAAAGATTTTTTTCTTTTTCAGCTGTCAGCTTCAGAAAAAACCAATAATACCGGAGCAAATAATATGTAGCAGGTTGGCGCCTAAAAATCTGGCCGTTAAAGTTTGTAAAGGAATGGCAATGGTGCTGAGCTGACCAAAAATGGAAAGATAATTTTCAACACTTGAAAAACCAATCGCAGCAACTATCATATAAATCATTGGATCAATAGCTTCGTCTAAATGTGGGCTTTTTCTTAGAGTAAGATAAATGAGTAAAAATTTAGAAAGTTCTTCTATAGTGGCAGCAATTAAAAAGGCATAAAAATTATCATGGACTTTTATAATATTGTAGATGCCTGGCCAATTGATTTTAGAAAAGCCTTCAAAAATATAGTTTACTCCTAGTGTTATGGCTGTAGCCAAAATACCCATAAGAAAACAATGTAAAATTACTTTTTTAGGTTCTGGCCTTTTTAAATCTCTTAATAGAAAAAAGATTAATCAAATAACAAGTGGTATCATGCCAAAAACAAATGGCAGAAGATATATTTTTAATGTTGCAAAGATATCAAAAGTCATTGACAATTTTTAATTATATAGTATTAGTATAAATAAATTTTACTAAAAAAGCAAGTATTTAAACTTGCCAATTTAAAAAGCGCTTAAAAGCGCTTTTTAATGTCTTAAAATTTTTCAATGATAAGCAAGTTTTTTCTGTTTGGCAGAAGCTCCCAGATATATTCAGTAACAAAAGGAATAAATGGATGAAGCATTTTGATGTTGTTTTCAAGAATTTTAAATAAAGTGTATTGAGCTTCGGCTTTATTAGTATTATTTTTGATGTCTTGTTTTAAATCTTCAATTATTTTATCCGCAAAAGTAAATCAAAAATATTTATAGATGAGTGTGCTTGCTCCTGTCAGATCTAACTTGTCAAAATATTTTTTGTATTTAGTTGCTGTTTCAATGTTTTCATCTAGATATTTTTGATATTTTTTTGATAAGGCAATTTCTTTAAAATCAAAATCTGCTAGATTCATCAAAACAAATTTTGAAGCATTTCATACTTTGTTAACAAAATTTCTAGCACCAATGATTTTGTCTTCAGCAAAAGCCATGTCATCGCCTATTTTATTACCATAAAGCATGGCTCATCTTAAAACATCTGCGCCATATTGATCACAAATTACCATTGGGTCAATGGCATTGCCTTTTGACTTTGACATTTTTTGATGATTTTTATCTCTAACTAAGCCATGCAGTAATACTTTTTTAAATGGCACTTGCTTGGTTTTATACTGACTCATAATAATCATCCTGGCAACTCAGAAAAATAAAATATCATAGCCTGTTTCCATTAAGCTGGTAGGAAAAAATGTTTCAAAATCTTTTGCTTGATTTGCTTTTAAGGTAGCAAAAGGTCATTGGCTAGATGAAAACCAAGTATCAAAAACATCTGTATCTTGAACTCAATCTTTGCCTGGAGATTTTTTCTGAATTTTTATTTCTTCGTCTTTAAATCAGGCTGGGATGGCAATGCCTCAATAGATTTGCCTGGAAATGTTTCAATCTTTTAATTCTTTCATTCAATGAAAAAATATTTTTTCAAATCTTTTTGGAATAAATTGAACTTCTCCTTTTTTTACAGCATCAACAGCCAAGTCTCTAAGAGATTTTTTTGTGTTGCCAATTGGCTTGGTCATGGCAATAAATCACTGGGGAATAACTAATGGCTCTATTGGAGTGTTGCATTTGTAGCAAACAGAAACATTGTGAGTATAAGGTTCTTTTTTAATAAAAGTTTTGTTTTCTGTCATTATTTTAATGCTTTCTTCTCTGGCTATTTTTGGTTTCATGCCAGCAAGTGGGCCTGCTTTTTCATTTAGCTTGCCATTTAAATCAATTATTTGTAAAAAACCAAGTTGATTATTTTTACCAATTTCAAAATCTGTCGCATCATGACTTGGAGTAACTTTTAAAGCTCCTGTACCAAAATCAAGGTCCACATTTTCATCTGCTACCACAGGGATTTGTTTTTGAGTTATTGGTTCAATAACTTTTTTGCCGATTCATGAAGCAAATCTTTTATCTTTTGGATTAACAGCTACAGCCAAATCTCCAGGAATTGTCTCTGGTCTGGTAGTGGCAATGGTTAAAAAGTCATTACTTAAGGCATCTTTATATTTTATATAATATAGAAAGCTCTTTTCTTCTATATATAAAGTTTCTAAGTCTGACAGAGCTGTTTGATGCTTAGGGCAATAATTAACAATGCGATTGCCTCGATAAACCAAACCATCTTCATACATTTGTTCAAAAGTATCATAAACTTCATCAACAATTTTTGAATCAAGGGTAAAAGTTTCTCTTGACCAGTCACAAGAGCTGCCAAGTTTTTTAACTTGATCATTCATGTGTTTTTTATTTTCCTGAGTAAAATTTCAAACTTCATCATAAAAAGCTTCTCTTTGCATTTGAAAACGAGAGCGGCCTTCTTTTTCTAATTTTTTTTCATAAACAACTTGGGTTTCAAAGCCAGCATGATCAGCCCCAGGAAGTCATAAAGTTTTTTTGCCTTGCATGCGTTGGTATCTAATAATGGCATCTTCAATACTCATGACTAAGCTATGCCCAAGATGCAAACTGCCATTGGCATTTGTGGGAGGCATGATAATGCAAAAAGGATCTTGATTTTCTTTGGGCAAATTATCAGGATTAAAATAGCCTGATTTTTCTCAAGCTTGATAAATTTTTTGCTCAACTTCTTTGGCATTATAGGCCTTTGGTAAATCCATAAATAAATTTTAACTATTTGTTATAATATATCACAAATTTCTAGCTTGGTCAATAAACCTTTTTCTATTTTTGATAAGTCCATTTCTTTTTCTGCTTTCAAAATATCTTCTAGTTTTGCATTGGCAGTTGGGTGTTTGGGAGTAAAAAGAGTGCATGTGTCTTCACAAGCAATATTGGATATTTCTAGTGTGCGGATATTGTTAGCAATAGCTATTATTTCGCTTTTATTAAGCCCAATAAGAGGTCTAAAAGCTAAAACTTTTAAAGCATTATTTATTATTGACAGGTTATCAACAGTTTGGGAAGAAACTTGAGATAAGGATTCTCCTGTAGTAATGGCCTTTATTTCAAGTTTTTTAGCAAGCATAGAGGCAATTCTCATCATTGACCTTCTATATAGTATAATTCTTATCTTAGGATGGCTGTTTACCTTGATGTGATTTTGTATTTCTGCAAACGGAAACAAAATCAGTTTTATTGATGTTTGATATTTTTTAAAGCTTGCTAAAATCTCTTTTATTTTTTCAATGCTTGTGCTTGAAGTATATGGTAGGCTATGGAAATGCAGATAAACATTTTGACAACCTCTTTTAAGCATTAGAAAACTAGCTACTGGAGAATCAATACCTCCAGAAAGAAGTACTAAGTTTCTACCACTAGCTCCTGTTGGCAAACCAGACAATCCTTTGGTGGCTTCTGTAAAAATGTAAGTGGATTTTTCTCTAACTTCTATAAAGATTGTTTTTTTTGAATTCTTTAAATCAACTTTACCTTCAAAAAGATTGCCAATGGTTTTTTCTAGATCATAGGTTCGATAATTTGCCTTAAAACATTTGGCTCTAATAGCAAAAGTATCTGATTTTTTAATATAGTTTTTAAACTGCTCTTGACAAAAGTTTTCAATTGATTGTATATCAGTTTTGTTTATTTCAAAAGCATGGGTAAAAGATTCAATACCAAAAATATTTTTTAAGACAAAAGCAATTTCTTCTTTTTTTGTTTCATCAAAATCTTTTAAGAGCAATTTTCTATCGGAAATAAAAATATTGGCTGTTAGATTATTTTTTTTAAGCTGATCTTTGATGTTATTTTTTAATAAAAAAAGCAATCCCCTGGCGACGCCTTTAGATTTTAAAAATATTTCATTGTATCTGATTATAAAAACATTTTCAACTTTCATGGTTTTTCTTTATTTTTTAAAAGATTAACAAAAGAATTAATAAAAAACAAACTTCTACTTTAAAAACCACTTTGCAGTGGTTTTTAAATCGCCTTTTGTTGTTTTCTTGTAGCCCCACGGGGAATCGAACCCCGATTGCCAGATTGAAAATCTGGCGTCCTAACCGTTAGACGATGGGGCCAAATATTGTAAAAAAATAATTGGCCAAAGTTTTAGTCCTCAAGCTAACTATCTTTTTCTTAAAAAAGAAAAAGTTAGTTAATGTTTTAAGATGTAAGGGATTGCCTTGCTTTTGGCTATTAATATGTTAGCATATTTTTAAAAAAAATCAAGCTGTTAAAAACAGGGCTTGCAATTTGCAAGCCCTGTGGTTGAGAGATGTTATCTGTTTATGACTATCAGATGTTTTGATCTCTCCTTGTTTTTCATTTTTTTCCAGTGGGGAGTTAAAAATATAAATCTCTTAAAGATGATGTCTTTGCGATCATCAAACATCTTGATTTCGCAAACAAAATCTTTGCTATCAACTTTAAATCCCCAGATTTTCCCGTTGATCTTTAAAAAATTCCAGCCGTCGTCTTGCTGGGCACCAAAAGAAACTCTGTCCTTTTGGCGCACTTCTACGCCGACTTTTTTGTCGGCAGAAATAAATCTTTTTATTTTTATCAAATTACTTACCCTCCTTTTTCAAGTTTCAGATTTGATTTATTATATCAAAAATAAGGTGTGATGTCAAGCGTGACTTTTTGTTTGTTCTATGATATACTTTTAACAATATATTTTATAAAAAACATCATGAATATTTTAGCTATAGAAACATCTTGCGATGATACAGCGGTTGCTATTGTAAGATGTAAAAATGATTTTAAAAACTTGCAAACAAAGGTTTTGGCAAGTGAAATATCTAGTCAAATAAAAATCCATGCCAAACATGGCGGCATTGTGCCAAACTTGGCTGCCAGAGAACATGAAAAAAATCTTGCTGTTATTTTTAAACAAGCTCTTAAAAAAGCAAAAATAAAACAAAAAGATTTTGAAAAAGAAATTGCTTTAATTGCTGTTACTAAGGGGCCTGGCCTTCAACCAGCTTTATTGATGGGGCTTAACTTTGCAAAAGCTTTAGCCTATTTTACCAACAAACCATTAATTGGAGTAAATCATCTAGAAGGACATATCTTTTCTTGCTTGATTGATTTTGAAAAAGAAAAAAATAATGATATCAACCTGCCTGCTGTTTGCTTATTGGTTTCTGGAGGCCATACTCAGCTTTATGAAATAAAATCATGAGATGATATTTCTTTGAAAGGAGAAACTTTGGATGATGCTGCTGGAGAATGCTTTGATAAAATTGCTAAAATGCTCAAGCTTGGCTATCCTGGAGGAGTTTTTGTTTCAAAGATGGCTGATCAGTTTATTTTAAAAAATAAAAATTATAAAAAACAATTTAATTTGCCTAGGCCTTTGATTGGCTCAAAAGACTTTGACTTTAGCTTTTCTGGACTTAAAACAGCAGTGCTTTATTTGATTCAAAAATTAAAAAAAGAAAAGAGTTTTACTCAAAAAACAAAAAGTCAGATATGCTTTGAAGCCCAAGAAGCTATTTGCGAAGTATTGGTTAAAAAAACTTTAAATTTGGCAGAAAAATCAAAAGCAAAAACCATAATTATTTCTGGAGGAGTTTCAGCTAATAAAAGATTAAGAACTCTTTTTGAAGAAAAAATTAAAAATGATTATGCTTTTTTTGCTCCTGATTTAAAAATGACCACCGATAATGCTGCCATGATTGCTGTGGCTGGATATTATCAATGATTAAAAAACAAAAAAGATGACCCTCTGTCATTAGAGGTGGACTTAACTCTTTAATAATTAAACTGTTTTTATGGAAAATATAAATATTGATGATTTTTTAAAAATAGAAATAAAGGTTGGTAAAGTTGTTGAAGCAGAAAAAATAGAGCAAAGCAATAAGCTTTTAAAATTAAAGGTTGATTTTGGCAACGATGATATAAGGCAAGTTTTGTCTGGCATTGCTAAATGATATGACGCTGAAGATATTATAAACAAAAATTTTACCTTTGTAACAAATCTTGAAAAAAGAAAAATCATGGATTTTGAAAGTCAGGCAATGATACTTGCCTGCCATGACAAAGAAAATGACATTGTGAGTGCTATCGTGCCAGATAAAGATGTTTTGCCTGGCACTGGTGTAAATTAAAAATCACGCTTAGCGTGATTTTTAATTTACGAATCTTTCTTCTATAACCTTGACTACTTGCTGGTGGATATTTTCAATAGTATCTTTTGCATCTATAGCCACTCAAGTATCTTGATATTTTTCTGCTAAATATTCGTAACCTTCAAATATAATTAATTTGCCTTTGTTCATAGCATGCTTTTAGTTTTTAAAATAATAACAAAATAAAAAGATAAAAGCAAGAAACAAAAAAACACGAATGATTTATTCGTGTTTTTTTGAAATCTTTATGGCCTGGCCTTTAATAATGGCAAAAGTAATTTTTTTATAAGCTGATTGCAAAGCTCTTTGATAGGTTGCTCGAGATACTTTCATCTGTTTTGATGCCTCGGTTTGATTAAGCTGTTGCAGATGTTTTAATCTCAAGGCTTCAACTTCATCAACCTTAAGCTCAACTTCTTTTAAAAGTCTCATGGGAATGCCTTGCGGCTTATAATAAATATCTTTATATCTAAAGCCAATATAGCGATTTAATCTTGGTCTGGGCATAAGTAGTGCTTATTTGTTTTCAATGTTTTGTTTTTCTTCTTCTAGATCCTTTAGATATTCTTTGGTGTCTGCTATTTCTTGGTTTAAATCTTCCTTAGCAAAAGCTTGTGAGTTTCTGCCTCTATTAAAAATTGGACAACATCTTCTTAGTCCTCTTCTAAAAAATCCTTCTTTTTTAGGACAATCACCAAGACCACGACCTGTCATTTGGCCCTGACTGTTTGGGCCTGTTTGATCAAAATTTGGCATAATATTTTTTTATTTTTTACTTAATTTTTTCGGCCTTTATTATGGGCATATGCCCATAATTATATTATAGCAAATATAGGGTGATTGTCAAGGGTAGTTATTAAAGCAAAAACCCAGATTAAAAAATCTGGGTTTTGAACTGGGCGGCTGATGGGATTCGAACCCACGACCTCTTGATCCACAGACAAGCGCTCTAACCAGCTGAGCTACAGCCGCCATACATAAAATAGCTTAACAAATTTTTATTTAAAAATCAATTCATTAAACAAGGCCGCTAATATTAGCGGCCTTGTTTGGTTTCTATCTTAAGCTGTCGATTCTTTTTTGGATTTTTTTAGTTTCCATTTCTTTCAAAAGTTTTCTTCCTTTTTCGGTTTTGTTTAAATAGTATCAAGCAGAACTTGTTAAAGCAAGACTGAGAGTGCCGATTAACAAACCTGTTTCAACAGGGCCAGTGGCTATGGTAGCTGCACCTAAGACAGCACTATAAGTAACTGTGGCTGTGTCAGAAACAGTATTAACATTTTCAGCTCTTGCTTCAGCAGTGTTGGTTAAAGTATATTGACCAACAATTTGGCTAGCAATGGCTTGAAAAGTAATAATTCTTTTTTCACCTGGTTTTAAAACACCAAGGTTGACGCCAGTAATGGTAAGACCATCAACATGAGCGATATTATCAATTTTGGTAGTACCGCTATAATAGGTTAAGCCGTTTGGCAATCTATCTAGAACAATGGTGTTGTTAGCATATTTAGTGCTGTTTATATTAGACACTAAGATATAAAATTCAACAACATCTCCTTGATTAGCTCTAACCACTTTAGTAAAGTTTTGTTCGCCATTTGATAAATTGCGACCAAGCTTAGTAATAGCCAAGACATTGTCTGATTCTTGATCAAGCACTGTTACAGTTGTAGAAGCCGAGACATTTTGACCATTTAAACCAAGACAAGTGATAGTGTATATAGTAGTTAATAGTGGGGCAACTGTTTGGTTACCAGCTGTTGGCTTACTTCCGCTTCAACCATTTGAAGCAGTGCATGAGCTAACATTATTTGAACTTCAAGTAAGTACCGATGTTTGTCCTTTATATATAGTAGAAGGATGAGCAGAGATAGTAACACTTGGGTTTACTTCTCTAACACTGACTGTTGCGGTATCGCTTGCAGACTCTCCTCTTTCATTATAACAAGTAATAGTATAAGTTGTGGTAGCTATTGGACTAACTAACTCACTACCAACAGTTGACTTGTTTCCAGATCAACCAGTTGAAGCAACACAATAATTAGCATTAGCAGAAGTTCAGTTTAAGGTTGAACTTTGGCCTCTGTTTATAATTGTTGGATTGGCAGTCAAACTTACGCTAATTGGTGCTTTACAGTTGTGAAAACACTCTGTATAAGAACTATATCTTCCAGTGGTGGTAACAAAACAAGTAAAAGTTGAGGTGTTACATTCATATCTTTGAGGAGGCGGAACACATTCAGAAGCACAAGCATTATATGAGCTATACTCACCAGAACTTGAAATTAAACAATTATGGGTTGATAATACACAAGTGTATCTTGTTGGTGCTGGAGGTGGTGCCTTGCAATCGTTTAAGCAATTATTTAAACTTGTGTATTCGCCGGAGCTTGAGATTAAACAATTATAGGTTGATCAATTACAAGTATATCTTGTTGGAGGTGGAGCTGATGGCTTGCAGTCATTTAAACAAGCAGTCAAGCTTGAGTATTCTCCATAACTTGAAATTAAACAGTTGTAGGTTGATCAATTACAGGCGTATCTTGTTGGTGCTGGAGGTGGTGTTGGAGGTGGAGGTGTTGGTTTGCAGTCATTTAAACAAGCAGTCAAGCTTGAGTATGCTCCATAACTTGAAATCAAGCAATTATAGGTTGATCAATTACAGGCGTATCTTGTTGGTGCTGGAGGTGGTGTTGGTGGTGGAGTTGTCGGAGTTGGGGTTGTTCCTTCAACATAAGTAGCACATTTGGCACTTTGAGTTTGATTTTTACTATCAGTTACAGTAACTGTAAAACCATAAATGCCTTCAGTGTTAAATGTTTTATAAACCTCACTTGAATTACCAGAAATATCACCGCTTCATGAATATCTATATGAAGGTGTTCCTCCTGAAACATTGGCATAAACTTTTACACTTTGTCCAACTTTTGCTGGATGTGGTGTAACATAACAAGCAACATTAAGAGGGCTTGGTGCTGGGTCAGCAGCTTTTTTAACATTTAATCTAACTGTATCACTAACTGTTTCTCAAGAATTACATGTACCGCCAGTAAAGTTTGAAGGGCTAATACATTTATACAAAACAACAGTAAAAGAAATTGTATCATTAGTATAATTTCTTAAAACTGAAGAAACAGTGCTTCCTGAGTAAGCATTTAAATTGACATTACCATAATCAATAATGCCAGCAAATGTTTGTGTTTGCTTGTAGCCAGAAGTAATGCTAATTAAACTGTAATCAACTTTATAGGCATAAGGGCAGTCAATAAAAATTCTAACTGGAATGCTTTGACCTGCTTCTATATAATCTCCATGTTTTGGAGAAACAATTCTGACTGAGCAAGAGCTAGCAGATGATTTTTCTACATTAAAAGCAATTAGTCCAAAAACTACGACTAAAAGCAAGCACAATAATTTAAATATCTTTTTGTTTTTCATAATATTAATTTATTTTATTTTGATTAATTATATCATATTTATTACGCTATGTCAATTTTGGTTAAAAATGACAAATAGTTGCTTTCTCGACAAAAAACAACTATAATTAAGCTTTTTTATTTATTTTTATATACTATAATTATAACATTTTTTCTCTATTTTGTCAATAGGTGGCTGTGGATAACTTTTTAGTTAAAATATCCTTGAAAACCTAGTTTTTACCCTAAAGAACTTTTAGCGAGAGCTAAAATGATATTTTGGAGAGAGTCTAAAATACCTGCTCAACTCTCCTGTTCTTTAGGGAAAAAACGAGGTTTTTCCTATGTATTCAAAAATCAAAAGGTTTGTTTTGATTTTTGAAGTATAGGGGGGAAGTTTCGAGTTTCCTTCCCCGGTTATGATAACTTTTTTTTCACCAGAGCTATCGCTGGTGACCCATGCTTCTATCATTGGCTTACTAACATCAATCATCGTGAGACCACTGTGGTCACAATCCATTACTTACCTCCGTTCCATACTGCGGAAAATAAAGCATCATCGTTGGCATCTCTACGTGATTTAATTCGTGAGCCTCTTACATACCATCTCTCACAATACTCACCATGAACGAAGTCAACATGTCTTGCGTAAAGGTCTAGGGCATCTGCAAGGCTATTTCGCAAAACTTTAATCGCTGGCTTTGATTTGTACCTGGGAATTGTCTCGCCGAAAGTGTTGATTAAGTTTCCAAGGTTGCTACGATATTCTACTGCATATTCTTCTTCCATTGCCCAGTCGAATAACCCCGTTGCCCACTTTTTTAACTGACTTACATTTCTCATTCTAATTCTCCTTCTCCCCATTAAAGCCGGGGATGGCTTGATTTTAATTTTCGCCACTCTTTCAAGCAGCCAAGAAATAGTTTAGTTTTAAAAACTAAAACTTGGCTACTTGAAAAACATGGTTTAAAGCATGGGATTTTGAGTTGTAAGGTGCAAGGTTTGACTAAAAATATTGAAAAAGCGGATCTCTTTATATGGAGAGAACCGCTTTTTATGCGTTATTCAATAGTTATATTAGCTCTCTCCTTCTAATACAACCTTTCTTTATTTTTAGTTATGAAGATATTATAACATATTTTGTTTTATTTGTCAATAGGTGGCTGTGGATAACTTTTTGGGGTAATTATATGTTTTTATTTTTTAGTGGAGCTAAGGAGATTCGAACTCCTGGCCTCTACAATGCGAATGTAGCGCTCTGCCATCTGAGCTATAGCCCCAAGCTACTATATATAGTATATCATAAAATTATAAAATGTTGCGATTTTCGCCTACTTTTTATGTGTGTTGTGTAATTTTATATTTTTTGATACTATATTTTTAATAAAATAAAATTAAAATATGGCAAGAGATCCTTTTTTATACCCTGGTGACAGGTTTAACCAAGATAATAATCCCCCAACTATGAACAACAAAGAAAACACTAGTTTTTATGATGAAGAAAACTTAAAAAATATTGATCGTGATGTAAAGTTTTATCAAATGATGCCTTGGCCAACCATAGCAAAGCTATCAAGAGAAAATATTGAAGTAAAAAATTTAACTGATGTTTTAGCAAAGTCAGCAAAAAAATACAAAAAAACAGTAAGTGGTTTTGAAAGTTGGAACAAAAGCAGACCAATGGGTGGTGGTGCTGAAGAAATCCAAGGGTGACAAATGCAAATGAAAGATTGCGATCAAGAAAGAAGAGACGCTCATCATGAGTTAATTGATGTATATAATGATTTGATTGAATATATAAATCAAAATATTGAAGACATTAACCCTAGAAGAACTTTAGAAAAAACCCAGCAAGACAGATCAAATATTGCTAAATGAATAGACTCTCTTGAAGAATCTTTGTAAAATAAAAAGACCCCAAAATGCATTTGCATTGCGGGGTCATTTTTTTTCTTTCACAAGGTCTTTCATTTCATTTATATAACCAGCTATATATCTTATGAGCTGATTTTCAGTGATACTATTTTTTATATGAAAGGGTTTTTTACCTAAGCTTCTGCAGGCAAAAACTTGAACAAAAAAAGATTTGTGAGCTTTGAAGATTTTGAATCTGAATTTGGGGATATTACCTGTTTTCAAAAAGATATTTCGGTTTGTTTTTGCATTCATGGATCTTATGGATTCCACCAAATGTTTTTGATTGAAAAAATTTATATCAATCTGCACGACAGTCAACCTTCCTTTCTAATGGTTTCTTTTATAAAAGTTCTTAATTCTTTGATGCTTTTGCAATTACTTTCTTTTGCTTTTTTAATTCGCAAATTGAAAGCAACAACAAGGTAGTAGAAAATTATTTTATTTTCTGTTTTCAATTTGTTTTTTTGAATTAAGAATCTCCAATTCGATTTTTCTGGATAGAATCTGTGAGTTTTGTTTGTTGAACCTAAAGAAACTTCCTTTAAAATCTTTTCCAAGCTCATACAAATCACCTCCCTTCCTTATTTAAATGTTACTAAAGTTATTATATCATTTTTTATTAAAAATTGCAAATATAGAAAACCAGCCAGGAGCTTTAAGCTCTTGGCTGGGTTTTGAGATGCTATGCTAATATAGCATCTCAATGGTTACCTTGGAGACACCCATTGGGTATCCCAAGGTGGGGTGGTAATGTTGTTGGACATCGGCGATTTTCGCACCGAACGCCTCAACAATAAATCGGATAGGAACAAACGTCCTGCCGCCAACAATTCGCGGCGGGACGTCAAGAGGGCAGATAGCTCCATTGACTGTGGCAGTTGTGCTGCCAATAGTCAATATTACTTTGTCGCCAGTATTTTCATAACTGACGACTACTCTTTTCCTCTCTTCTTCCCATTCAACTTTGAAGCCGAACGCTTCGCCCACAAAACGCAGAGGAACCATGGTTCTGCCCCGATCAAGAAACGGGGCAACATCGCTTTTAACCAAGACACCGTTTACACGGTGTTCGGTCTTGCCGATGAAAAGTTCTACTTTTTTCTTTTCAACCGCATAGGCGGTCTTAAAGAAAAAAGAACTTTTTCCTGTGGTCTCAACTTTTCTTGGATAAACTTGTTGCCAGCCAAGTTGCTGGCTCAAGTTTTCCAGTTCTTCTTGGGAAAACTTCTGGCCGTATTCCAGACCTGGGAAGTTGTCCCTTAACTCAAAGGCTTCTTGAGAAACTTTTTGGAAAAAAATTTCTCTTGAATCGTTTTCAAAAACAACTACCTTGGAGTTGCTGTAAAACACAACTCCAAGAAAAACAGAAATAATAACAAGTGGGACTATGGCAATAGCCCACTCCTTAACGAAATTAAAAACTTTTTTCATCTTTTTCCTCCTTGCTGTTTTTCTAAACAGCAAAAAAATATTTTTTTAAAAAGCTAATGTAACAATATAACTATATCATATTTTGTTTATAATGTCAACAGTGGCAAAAGCCCCTAGTTGTTTTTTTTTACAACTAAGGGCTATCGATCATTCTTTTGAGTTGTTTTAAAGCATAGAAGACTTTTGACTTCGCACTCCCCAAGGGAATATTAAGACCATCTGATATCTGCTTGTAGGATTGGTTTTTGAAAAATCTTCTAATGATTATTTCAAAATAAAGTGGATTGTGTTTTTTCAATCTTTTCATGACTGGCTCAATTTCTTTTTTAATTAGAAAAGATTCTTCATCTCTAGAGCTAATACCGACAAGCACATTATCTTCTATATAATTATTAATTTCTGAACTTTTGCTATTACTAATAGAAGTTTTATAGGTATTTTTTAATATACTGAACAGCCATGCCTCGAACTTCTTGTTCTGATCATATTTTTCAAAATGCCTTAAAACTCTTAGCCAAGTGTTTTGAAGAAGATCTTTGGCTTCTTGTTCGTTTTTAGTATAATATAGAGCCATCCTGTATGAATCAAAATAAAACTCAAGATAAAGATCTTCAAACTTTTTCATTTTTTCCTCCTTTCTTTTTTTAAGATGCAAATTCAACAATTTTAGATTATCATATTTTTCAGCCCATGTCTATATTGATATATAAGTATTTTTGTAAAAATATCTCCTACCAGCCCAGAGCTTTCAAAAGCTCTGGGCTGGTAGGAGCCTAAAATTGTAAAACAATTTTAGGCTAAAAATTATTACGCATTATTTTGCGACCGTGTCGCAAAATAATGCGTGTCAAAAGTGCGTGACACTCCTATGTCGCAAAATAATGCGTGACATGTAAAAGTGACACGCGCGTGTCACTTTATCTACGCTTTTCGACCTATAATATGTGAAATGACACGCGCGTGTCATTTATATTTTAAAACCCGGCAAAATATGCTTTATTATTTTTTAGGCGAAATGACACGCGCGTGTCATTTCCCTTAATTTATATAAAAATATTCTTTTTTCTTATAAACTACCGTGTCGCAAAATAATGCGTGTCAAAAGTGCGTGACACTTTTATTTTAAAAGGCCTACTTGTGTAAAATAGGCCTTTCATTGTTTTTCTGTTTTTTTAACCAGTAATATAAGATATATTGGAAAAACAAAATTTAACATCACTAACAGTTCAATCTGAAGAATCAGCATTAAAATCAAACAAACTAGATAGGCTGCCAGAGATGCACTGTATAAGTTTTGAAACTTCATTTATCTCCTTTCTTTTAAGGTTATCTAATTGTAATGATAACATTAAAACATGTTTTTGTCAACACTTAAGCTTGTTTTGTTTTTATTGTTTTTATGATACAATATTTAAAATAGCTTAAACAATAATAATGAAAAATAAAATTCCAAAAGTTGTTGTCATTGGCGGAGGCACTGGTGTTTTTAATATTTTAACTGCCTTAAAAAAATACCCTCTTGATCTTGCGGCGATTGTTACAATTGCTGATGATGGTGGCTCCTCTGGAGTGTTGCGTGAAGATTTTGGAATTTTGCCACCTGGTGATATAAGAAGGGCTTTGGTTGCTTTGACGCCAAAGTCTTCAACAAAAATAATTGAACTTTTTAATTATCGTTTTAAAAATGGAAGCGGACTAAAAGGCCATAGTTTTGGAAATTTATTTTTGACTGCCTTACAAAAAATTAATGGTGATTTTAATAAGGCCATCAAAGAGGCTGGTGAGATATTAAATATTAAGGGCAGGGTGATACCAGTTTCTCTAAAAGAGTGTAAGCTGGTAGCTTTGATGGAAGATGGCTCTTTTGTTTTTGGAGAAACAAACATTGATATACCTAAAGATGATAAAAAAAACTTATCCATTAAAAAACTTTTTCTTAGTGAAAAAGTCAATGCAAACCCAGATGCTTTAAAAGCAATTTTGAGTGCAGATTATATTGTTGTTGGGCCAGGTGATTTATATACTAGTATCATACCAAACTTTTTAGTTAATAAGGTAAAACAAAGTTTTAAAAAATCAAAAGCTAAAAAAATATTTGTCTGTAATATCATGACAAAATTTTCTGAAACTCATAACTTTAAAGCTATTGATTTTTTAAAAACACTTGAGAGGTACCTGTACAAAGATTGCATTGATTGTTTTATTGTAAATAATTATAGAAGCATTCCTGATAATGTTTTAAAAAAATATAAGCGAGAAAAAAAGTCTGTTGTAAAGTTTGTGAAAGGAGACTTTAAAGAACACTTTAAAACGAAAGTTATTTTTAAGCATATTGCTAAAACAAATAACTTGCTTCGCCATGACCCTATAAAAATTGGCCGACTGATCTACCAAGATATTATTTTGGGTAAATAGCCCGCCCTTGACAAAATCAATAATATATTATATAATATAGTTAGTAAAATAAACTATTATTATGAAAAAATTTCTAAGAAAATATTTCTTGTTTTCTGAAGAGAATGGCTATAAGCCCATTCAAAACTCTAGTTTTGTGATGGGGTTTTTGGCTTTAATTTTATTTTTTAGTGTTGGCGGGAAAATAATAAATTGCTACCTTGTGAAACAATTTTCTTTTATTGCTAATATCAATACGATTGATATTGTTTCTGAAATAAACACCATTAGAAAAAATCATGGACTTGAGCCATTGGTAGTTGACCCAAGGCTTGATCTGGCAGCAACTTTGAAAGCTGAGGATATGATCAATAAAAATTATTTTAGCCACAATAGCCCTGAAGGCAAAAATCCTTGATTTTGATTTCAAATTGTTGACTATAAATATCAATATGCTGGAGAAAACTTGGCTTTAAATTTTTGAAATGACAAAGAGGCTGTGAGAGCTTGGCTTAACTCTCCTAGCCACAGAGATAATATTTTAAACCCAAACTATAAAGAAACGGGTGTGGCTATCTTAACAGGAACCACACCAACAACAAAGGAAAGCAAAACTGTTATTGTGCAAATGTTTGGTTCAAGAACAGATTCTTTGAGGTTGGTGATTGCTGATGAAAAACCTGTCGTTAGTCCGACTACCACTTCTACAACACTAAATGATGTTTCTTATGAGATGGAAGAAAAGAAAGAGGTGGTTTATATAAATAAAATTGAAATTGATGACGAGGTTGTTTTTGAGGAAGAGCTTAGAAAAGAGTTTTTGGAAGACAATGTACTTACTTCGTTTCAAGAAAGCAGTGAAGTAAACGGCAAGTCTTTTGTTGGCTATACTTTAACTAAAGATTTTATTGATCAAGATAGATTTAAAATAATTGATAATGGCCTTGGAGCTGGTCTTTTATTTTTAGGCATTTTTGGTATAATAAATATATATAATAGTAGAAACATAAAGGTTGATTTAAAAAGGAAAGTTTTAATTAAAAATTTTGCTATTTTAGTGCTTGGCATTGGTTTTGTGTTGTCGTCGTTTAGTGGATTTTTTATCAACATCAAAACGCCTATGTTTTAAACTTTAAACTATGAAAATAAAAAATTTATTAATAAATACAAAGAGGGTTTTTATATTTTTCTCAGTATGCTTTACTGTTTTATTTTTGCTATTTTCTTTTGAAGCTATTTTCTCCATTGCTAGGTATAGGGTAGTTAATTTTTGAAACAATATTGGTGGTGAGCTAAGAAGGCCTATTAGCTTTGATCCTGAAAGACCTGCTGTAACTACTGAACGCACTTCTAACAATCAATTTTGAAATGATCATCTTTCTGTTGAGCAGTTTCGTGTAAGACAACCACTACCAGACCTACCAGAAAAAGCCCTTTATGATAATTTGCTGGTATTGCCTAAGTTTAATATTGAAGTTCCGATACTGGAGGTTACTAATGAGAATGAAAAAATAATCTACGAAGCATTAAGAAAAGGGGTGTTGGTTTATCCTACAACTCAAGTGCCAAGCAGCAACAGCAATTACACTATCATCTTAGGGCATAGCTCAAGATATCCCTGGGAACCAGGAAGGTTTAGATCTGTTTTTTCTTTGCTAAACGAATTTGAAATAGGAGACCAATTCTTTGTTTTTTACAATCAAAAACCTTTGGTCTATCAAATAACAAATAAAGAAATCTTTTTACCTTTTCCTAAAGGAGAAGATTTTACAGAAAATATCTTTCCTGCAAGCAGTGACGAACAAATCTTAATTTTGCAGACTTGTTGGCCAGTGGGAGTTGATTACAAAAGAATAGCCGTTAAAGCTGTGTTAGTTAATTGATAGACCGGCCCAAAAGGGTCGGTTTTTCATTGACTTTTTAAAAAACCTTTTGTATAATATAGAAGTAAAAGGCTAAAAAAAATTTATGGATAAAAATGATTGTGTTTTTTGTAAAATTATCAAAAACGAAATACCTGCTGATAAATACTTTGAGGATGAGAATTATTTGGCTGTGTTTGATATAAAGCCTATTGCTAAAAATCATCTTGTTTTGATGTCAAAAAATCACTACGAAAATATAAATGAAATGCCAAATGATGAATGAATGGGTTTTATGAAGTGCGCTCGCTTGCTAGCTGAAAAAATAACAGAAGAAAGCATGGCTGAAGGATATAATTTACTCATAAATCAGGGTGAAGCAGGGCAGTCCTTGGTAAAGCATAGACCTCATTGCCATATTATACCAAGATTCCTAAATGATAAAATCAAAATAGACCCTAGAGAAGCATAGCTCTTTAGCTTTCAAGGTAGACAATCTAAAAAAAATATGTTAATATTTTAGCGTTAGGATGTGTAGTTCAGTGGTAGAACGCTGTCCTGATAAGACAGAGGTCGGAGGTTCGATCCCTCCCACATCCACAAAACAAAACCCCGCAAATAATATTGCGGGGTTTTTAATTTTCTTCTTTTATTTCTATGGGTCACTTTTCTTTTAAAAGCTTTAAATCTTCCATGTTGAATGATTTTTGGTTGGCAGAAGGAGATTTTCTATCAGCTAAAACGCTTTCTACCTGTCGGTAAACAAAGTTAAGCTTACTAATAAGCACAAATAAAAATAAGAGGCACAAAGCAATAGAGGCTATTAAAAAAGGGTTTATTTTTTGTCTTTTTTTGTTGTGATTCATGTTAGTTTTCAATTATTGATCCTTTAAGATAAATTTTTCCTGGAACAGTTACTTTGTAATTATCGCTTTTAGGAATGACAGTATTTGGCACCGTTGTCCTTGTTCCTTCTCGGCCAACATCTTCTAAATCTGGCAGAACAACTGAACGAGGTAAAACTTTTTCAATTATTACTTGATCAAAGGTAATAAGAATATTTAAATCCCTGACTTCTTTTATGGCTGAAAAAATGTTGTTGAAAGATCCCGTTAGAATCAAGTTGAAACTATAGCTAGAAGGCTCTTTCCCTCGGGGAGAATTCTCGGTTACAAAATTAAACATGGGATCTAACTTGTAGCGTAAAAAAATACTGTTTATTTGCTGTCTAACTTCTGCCAAATCTCTCTTATCTACTAAAAGATTTTGATAATCATCAAAATCTGTCCCTATTTCTTTTAATTCTCTTTCTAGTCTAGCGATATATTCTAACAAATTGTTTACATCTGACTGTTTTTCTCTAAAGATAATGATGCTTTGGCTGGTTTTGTTTATTTGATGAGATTGGCCGTCAACAAAAACTCAAAGACCTATAATAACCATTATATTAATGCCTAAAACGGCTATTAATCTTTTGTGATAAGGGCTTAAGTTGAAGCTAGTCTTTTTTTTTGTGACTGATTTTTCTTGATGACTCATATCTTTGGCTGATGTATTTTTAAAATAAAAATGGTATAATAATATTGTAAAGATAATGTAACAAATTTTGTAAAAAAATACAATGCAAGAGAAAATATTTTTTAATGCTTTAAAAATTGCTTTAAAAGATAGCTTTTATAAAATAGAAAAGATTAAAACTGTCAGCTTGACCTTTGAATTTATTTGGAAAAATCTAGAAAAATTTAAACGCGATTTAAAAATTGATTTAGTTGAAAATAATCTTGACCCAGAAAAGGAATTTTTGTTTTTGGAAAAGAATCAGATAAAAATTGTCTTGAAAGATGACATAGAATATCCTTTACTTTTAAAAGAAATCCATCAGCCTCCACTTGGGCTATATGTGAAAGGCGACATTAGCAGTATAAATAAAAATATTAATTTGGCAGTGATTGGCTCTAGAAAATCAACTGGCTATGGCAAGCTAGCTTGTGAAAGAATTATTAATGGCTTGGCTAACAGCAAGATAAATATTATTAGTGGTTTGGCGCTAGGCATTGACTCATGATCACATAATTTGGCTTTGCAAAATAATTTAAAAACATTTGCCTTTATTGGATCTGGTTTTAATTGTCTTTTTCCATCAGCAAACAAAAACCTAAGTGAAAAAATAATTAAAACTGGAGGTGCTATTATCAGTGAATATCCAATAAACGCTTCTCCTCAAAAACATTACTTTGTGGCGAGAAATAGATTGATTAGTGGTTCATCAAAAGCAGTCTTGATTGTTGAGGCTCAAGAAAAAAGCGGGACATTAATTACTGCTAGATTTGCTATGGAACAAGATAGAGATATTTTAGCTATACCAAATAATATCTTTGAAAAAAATAGCAAGGGCACGAACAATCTAATAAGAGAAGGTGCTGTTTTGGTTGAGTCAGCTGAAGATGTTTTTGAAGAACTTGGTATAGAAAAAAACTTGGCACTTGATTTTGAAAAAATAGATGTTAGCTTAAGCAAGGTACAGAAAGAAATAGTTAATCTTTTTGAAAAAAATAATGAAATCGATGTTGACTTTATTTATGAAAATCTTGGCTTGCCAGTTGAAGCTATTCTCTCTGAGTTGACTATTTTGGAGTTAGAAGGTATAATAAGGCAAACAAAAAATGAAGCTTACATAAAAATTATTTAATATACTAAACTATAGAAAATGAAAACTTTGGTTATTGTTGAGAGTCCTTCAAAGGCAAAAACTATCACTTCCTTTTTAAATGATAAAAATTATAAAATTATTGCTTCGATGGGCCATGTTCGAAATTTACCTAAATCGACCATTGGAATTGATATTGAAAAAAACTTTGAACCAAAATATATTGTTCCCAAAGATAAAATAAAATTTGTAAACCAACTTAAAAAAGAAGTGGCTAAATTTGATAAAATTATTTTGGCAACTGACGAGGATAGAGAAGGAGAGGCTATTGCCTGGCATTTAAAAGAGGCCCTAAAGATAGAAGATAAAAACTACGAGAGAATTGTTTTTCACGAAATTACACCTGAGGCTATCTTTGAAGCTATCAAAACTCCAAGAAAAATAAACTTTGATTTGGTTTATAGTCAGCAAGCAAGAAGAATTTTGGATAGGTTGGTTGGCTACAATCTTTCACCTTTTTTGTGAAAAAAACTTTTTAAAGGATTATCTGCTGGTAGAGTGCAAACACCTGCCTTAAGGCTTATTGTTGAAAGGGAAAAAGAAATTCAAGCTTTTAAAGAAGAGGAATATTGAAGCTTGGAGGCTATGTTTAAGCATGACAAAAACGAAATTGTGGCTGAGCTATGAAAAATAGATAACGAAAAAATAGAAAAGATGGCATTTAAAGATGAAAAGGAATTAAAAACCATTGCTGAAGATATAGAAGGCAAGCAAGCTAAGGTTGAGGAATTTAAAAAAACTACTTCACAGAAAAAACCCTTACCACCTTTAACTACCAGCACCTTACAACAATCCGCTTATCAACTTTATAAGTTTTCTGTTAAGAAAACCATGATGTTGGCACAAAAACTATATGAAGGCATTGACATTAATGGATCTAGAATTGGTTTGATAACTTACATGAGAACTGACTCGTTAAACTTATCTCCTGTGGCGGTTGAAGCTACTAGAAGTTTTGTTGAATCAAACTATGGGAAGGATTATTTACCTGATAATATTAATTATTACAAAACAAAATCAAAACTATCTCAAGAAGCTCATGAAGCTATCAGAGCTACAGATGCTTTCCGCTCACCTGAAAAAGTAAAATCTTTTTTGAGCAATGATGAATTCAAGCTTTATGATTTAATTTGAAAAAGATTTATTGCTTGCCAAATGAAGCCGGCTATCATAGAAAAACAAAGCTTGACTTTGCTACCACTAAAAACTGAAAAAAAATATTATTTTAAAAATAGTTTTCAAACAATAAAATTTGATGGCTTTTTAAAAATAATGCCTACCTTAGAACAAGATGACAAAATAGTTGTTGACAGTAAAGATGTTTTTGAAGTTAAAAAAACTTTTACTAAGCAACATTTTACTCAACCTCCCGCAAGGTTTCATGACGCTTCTTTGGTAAAAACTTTGGAGAAGTTTGGTATTGGCAGGCCTTCTACTTATGCTTCTATTATTTCTATCCTTTTGGAAAGAGGCTATGTTCTATATAATAATGCCAAATGTTTTGAGCCAACAGAAATTGGTCAAAAAACTAGCGATATTTTGACAAAGCATTTTTGCGAAATATCTGATTATGATCTTACCAGTAAAATAGAAGATGAGTTAGATAAGGTTGCTTTAAACAAAGCTAAATGGCAAGATATTTTAAAAGATTTCTATTTTCCTTTTAAAAATGTTTTGGAAAAGAAATATGAAGAAGTTGAAAAAATAGATATGACCAAAAACGACAAGACTGATGAGCTTTGCCCAGAATGTGGCAAAAACTTGATTTTTAAAATGAGTCGTTTTGGAAAATTTCTAGCTTGCCCTGGTTTTCCTGAATGCAAATATACAAAATCAATCAATGAACTAAACATTGAATGCCCTAAATGTAAAAAAGGCAAAATAGTGAGAAAGGTGACTAAAAGGAAAAAAACTGTTTATGGCTGTGATCAATATCCTGATTGTGATTTTATTACAAATAAAAAACCTTTGGATAAAAAATGCCCAAAGTGTAACTACCCTTTAATAAAGAAAAACAAAACAACTGATCAATGCACAAATAAAAACTGTGACTATGATACTAACACTGAAGCCGATTTATAACAATCTAAAGACAAAGTTTAATCAAAAAGATTTTCGTATAATAGACGAAGCGTTTTTATTTGCACAAGAGAAACATAAAGGCCAAAAAAGAGCTAGTGGTGAGGATTTTGTGTTGCATCCTTTAAGGGTGGCTATTGAGCTTTCAAGGTTAAAGCCAGAAATAAATACTATTGTGGCAGCCTTGCTTCATGATGTTTTGGAAGATACGAGCGCTACAGAAAAAGAAATAAAGGAAAAATTTGGAGAAGATGTTTTTAATTTAATAAAAAGTTTGAGCAATATTAAAGTTATTCAAAGAAAGATAACTGATCGCTCAAAAAACTTAATCAAGCTTGAAAATTTAAGAAATTTAATTTTGGCAACATCAAAAGATGTTCGGGTTATTTTAGTCAAGTTGTTTGATCGATTAGATAATATGAGATCTGCCTGGGCTTTAAGCGCTGAAAGTCAATATAAAAATGGTGTTGAAACTTTAGAAATATTTGCTCCTTTGTGCTATCGACTGGGCTTGGGCTATTTAGGCCAGCTCTTAGAAGAAGTTTCTTTTCCTTATGTTTATCCTAAGGAGTTTATGGCTATCAAAAATAAAGTAGCTGATTATTATTATAGGATTGAAAAATTATTAAACAATTCGAGAGATGAAATGTTAATTTATTTTAAAGAAAATCGCTTTGTTCCACTAGAAATACAGTTTCGTAAAAAAACTTTTTCGAGCATTTATAGAAAATTAAAAAAAGAAGGTTCTTTTGAAAAAATTTATGATATTATTGCTTTTAGAGTTTTGACCAAAAACATTAATGACTGTTATGTTGCTTTGGGATTAATACATAGATTATGATTGCCTATACCAGATAGACTAAAAGACTATATTGCTTTGCCAAAACCAAATGGTTACAAAGCTATTCATACTACAGTTTTGACTAACAACAACCAAATTGTTGAAGTTCAAGTTATGTCTCAAGATATGTTTTATAACAATGAATATGGTGTGGCAGCCCATTGAATTTATAATTTAACTAAAGAAACCAAACAATATGCTAAAAGACAGAAAATAAGCGGGGCTTCTGTATTATATAGTAGCTTGAGAGATATTGATATCGAAAACATAGAACCTCAGAAATTATTTGAAGTATTAACAAATGATATTTTATCCGAACAAATTTTTGTGGTAACGCCAGAGGGAGATGTTCTTGATTTAAAAGCAGGGTCAACACCACTTGATTTTGCTTATAAAATCCATAGTGATGTCGGCAATCGTTGTAAAATGGCAAAAGTAAACAACCACTTGGTTCCTTTGGGCTATAAATTAAGTTCTGGCGATGTGGTTGAGATTATTACAAATAAAAAGCAAAAGCCCAGTAAAAAATGAGTTGAACTGGCTAAAATGACTGAAACAAAAAGAAAAATAATAGACGGCATAAGAAAAACAAAATAGGAAGCTCTTGACAACTATTTATAGTATGATATAATAAAGATAGAAGTTAACCAGATTATTGTTGCGGATCGCCACAGGCGGTCCGCAATTTAAAACCTAAAATATTAATAAAAATATAAAAAACAATTATGTTAGACCTAAAAGACATTAAAAATGCTATAAAGCAGCTAACTAGTGAAAAAGGTTTTCCGGAAGATAAAATTTGAGAAATTATTGAGCTAGCTATTGCTAGGGCATATAAAAAGGAGCATACTAAAAAAGGAGAAATTATTAAAGCAAAAATCAACCACGACACAGGAGATGTTAAATTTTTTAAAGTAATGATTGTTGTTGATCATGAGATGCTAAAAGAAATTCCTGAAGATGGGGTTGAAATAGAAGAAGATGACTTTGAAAAAGATGACGATAAAAAAATAAGATTTAATCCAGATAAACATATTTTACTTGAAGAAGCAAAAAAAGAAAAAAAAGATATTGCTATTTTAGACGAAATTGTTATTCCTTTGGAGACTGATGAAAACTTTACTCGTATTGCTGCGCAATCTGCTAAGCAAACAATTATACAAGAAATGCGTGAACTAGAAAAAACTTTGGCTATGGAAGAATTTCAAGATAAAAAAAATGAACTAGTTTCTGGTACAATACAAAGAATAGAAAATAACAATATCTTTGTTAATTTAGGAAAAGCAGTTGGTCTTTTGCCAATAAAAGAAGCTATACCTATGGAAAGATTTCAGGTTGGTGAAAGAAAAAGATTTTTGGCTTTGGGTATGAAAGAAAGCTCTGGAACATTGATGGTTTTGCTTTCTAGATCACACCCGAGCTTTGTTGAAAAATTATTAGAAATGGAGGTTCCTGAATTACAAGAAAAAATTGTTGAGATAAAGGCAGTGGCTAGAGAGCCTGGTTTTAGGTCAAAAATTGCTGTTACCTCAAACCAACCGGAAATAGATCCTGTTGGCTCATGCATTGGACCAAAAGGAGTAAGAATAAATGCTCTGTCAGAAGAAATTCAAAATGAAAAAATAGATATCATCGAATATTCCGAAGAACCAGCAAAATTTGTTTCTAATGCTTTGTCTCCTGTTAAAATAGAAGAAGCTGAGATATTACCTGATTTAAGAGAAATAAAAATTTATGTCGATCCTTCTTTATTATCTGCTGCCATTGGAAAAAATGGTCAAAATGTTAGATTGGCCTCAAAGTTAACCGGCTGAAACATTAAAATTTATTCAACTATTTCTCCGGAAATGCCTTTGGCCGAGACAGAAGCTGACATAGAAGAAGAGGTCGAGGAAGGCGAAGAAGAGGTAAATATTGAAAATTAATTAATAAATTGCTAATCAAATTTTTATGCAAGTATCAAAAAATAACTTAGAAAACAGTGTTTTAGAAATTGTTTTTATTCTTGATAAGTCAGATGTTAATCCTTTTATTAAAAAAGCATCTGAAAATCTTTCTGCTAATTTAAAAATGGATGGCTTTAGGCCTGGAAAAGTTCCTGGCGAAATAGCTGCCAAACAATTTGGCGATGATACTGTTTTTGAAGAAGCTGTTACTTTATTTATAAAAGATTTTTACCCAACCTATATAAAAGAAAATGAAATAGAGGTCGTTTCTCAGCCAGAAGTAAATATTACTAAAATAGTTACCAACAAAGAAGCCGAATGCAAAATCAAAGTTCAGATAATTCCAAGTATAGAACTAAAGGGTTATAAAGAAAAAGCAAAACAAATTCTTAAAGAAAAGAAGGAGGTTTTGGTTAAAGACGAAGAAATTGAATCAACCTTAAAATGGCTTTGTGAGTCAAGAGCAGAGTTTAAAGAAATAGACAGCTCCCTTAAGGAAGGCGATATTGCTGATATCAACTATGATGTTATTATTGATGGAGAAAAGAACCATGATCTTTCAAAAGAAAACTATAAGTTTATTGTTGGCAAAGAGCCTGTTTTTCAATCTTTTAATGAAGCTTTAATGGGCTTGAAAAAGGGAGAGGAAAAAGAAATAGAAATAACTTTTCCAGAAGATTATTCTTTGAAAGAATTTCAAGGGAAAAAAGCTGCTGCTAAAATAACTTTAAATAAAATTTTAAAAAAAGAAGTGCCTGAGGTAACTGATGAGTTTGCTAAAAGATTAGGCGAAAAATTTGAAAATGCCGAGCAATTAAAAACCAACATCAAAGAAGGTATCAAAAAGGAGAAAGAAATAAAAGAAGAGGAAAGAATTAGATTATTAATTCTAGAAAAAATACGAGAAGATCTTTCTGTTGAGCTTCCTGAAATTTTAGTGGAAAGAGAGACAAACAATACTTTAGAAGAGGTTAAACACCGCATAGCTGAAATGGGAATGGAATTTAATGATTATTTGGCTCAAATTAAAAAAACCGAAGAAGATATAAAAAAGGATATTTCCGCTGAGGCAAAAAATAAAGTTATGAATGCTTTAGTTTTAAGAGAAATAATTAAATTGGAAAAAATAGAGCCAACAGATAAAGAAATTGAAGAAAGGGCTCAAATGATTTTAAATGAAATCAGCCTACAAAACCCTGATGCCAAAAACATCGACATTAATATAATAAGAAATTATAGTGCAGAAATAATTAGAAATGAAAAAGTTTTCGCTCTTTTAACA
Source organism: uncultured Candidatus Saccharibacteria bacterium (assembly GCA_964475745.1). GTDB lineage: Bacteria > Patescibacteriota > Minisyncoccia > UBA6257 > JAKLIH01 > CAYGJE01. The sequence goes on from CAYYXO010000004.1 coordinate 30,849, forward strand.
AAAGAAGATTAATTAAAAAATCATTAATTTTGTACTATGGAAAAAAATATTACTTCTCAGTTGATCCCCGTGGTAGTTGAAAAAACACCACAAGGTTTTGAAAGAGCTTATGACATCTATTCAAGATTGCTTCAAAATAGAATCGTCTTTCTTTCTGGGCCAATTGATGACAATGTAGCTAACACAGTAATAGCCCAATTATTATTTTTAGAGTATGAAAACCCATCAAAAGATATCCAGCTTTATATCAATTCTCCTGGCGGATCAGTTAGTGCTGCTTTAGCTATTTACGACACCATGCAATATATAAAGTCAGATGTTTCTACTATTTGCATTGGCGTGGCAGCTTCTGCAGCAGCATTGATTTTGGCTTGTGGAACTCCAGGAAAAAGATTTAGCTTACCAAATTCTGAAATTTTATTACATCAGGTTATGGGAGGCGCTGAAGGCCAAGCCAAAGATATTGAAATATCTGCTAAACATATTTTAAAAGTAAAAGAAAAAGTAAATTCTATCTTGGCTAAACACACCAACAAAAGTGTTTCAAAAATTGAAATTGATACCGATAGAGATTTTTGGATGTCAAGCGAAGAAGCTCTAAAATATGGTGCCGTTGACCAGATAATAAAAAATAAAAATGGAAAAGATGTCAAAAAGAAATAATAAAAAACCGACCTTTTAGGTCGGTTTTTTGTTTGTTAAAGTTAAACTAAAAAACCTAGTATAAAAAATATTAAACCTAATAACAATGAAAAAACTCAGGCAAACTTATAATATCAATTAGAAACTGACAATCCTTTGACAAAAAACTTGATAAAATCTGGGACTATCAACATAGCAACTCCTTTAAAAACAGCAATGTAGCCAATTAAAACAATGATGATTCCATTGGCACTAATTAAGCTTCCTTGTAAGGACAGAAGAATAAAACCAACAATTAGAGAAAAAACCCCACCCATATACAAAACAACTGTGTTTTCTGAAAAATCTTTTAACATTTTTTTATAGTGGGCTTTATTGACTACAAAGCCAATTGCTACTGGCAAATAGATTAAAGCTAGCAGCTTAAAAATAAATGATTCCATAAAATTTTTTTAATTTTTATTAATGTTTTCGACCTATTATTTGGTGCTATTAAGTAAATAAATATTTTTGTCAGAATTCAATATTTTGCAAAAAAGTATTGAAAAATTTGCTTAATCAAAAGATAATTAATCAAAAAATTCCAAGAAAAACAGTGGGCATTTTTTTGTTGACATAGCCAATTAGAATAACCCCCAAAATAAAAGCCACAAAAGAAATATTGAAAAGAAGTCAAATGGCATTGTTATAAGAAACAGTAAAATAATAAGGAGAGTTAGTAACAAAATAGTTGTCAATAAGCAGGTAGAGTATTGTTGGGGCGCCAACAGCCAAAAACCCTAAAAACCCTTCTGTATTAAACTTTTTATCTACTAGAGTTTGACTTACAAAATTATACAATAAAATACCTAAAGTTACAAGATAGAAAAGTAACAGAAAAAAACCATGAGCAAAAAATGAATTATAAACATACACTGCAATGTCAAAATAATTATGATTGTCAAAAACATTTATAGCTAGCGTAATTAATACAGCTGATCCTAGAGAAAAACTTAAGAGCTCTCAGGTGCGACTAAAAAATCTTAATTTTTCGTTGCGGCTTGCTAGCTTGGCTAAACCAAAAACAAAGCCACAAAAACAAAGCAGAGCTAAAAGCTTAAAAATCATACCCCCATAATCATAAAATCTAAAAAATAATGTTGCTCAAATAAAAATCAACCCAAAGGAAATAATGGTGGCCAGCCTCGACCTAACAAATAAAAAGGCCGGCAAAATACCGCAAAGCCAGATTAGAAAAAACCAGTGATAGTTAATATTTATACTTTTGTGAAAAATAAAATAATAAATAGAAAAACAAATAGCTCCTGGAACAACTATAGAAACAGTAGGGGCTAGCTTGGGTAAATATTTTTTAATAAAAGAAATAAAAAAACCAAAAATAACCATAAGGATTAAGCCTAGAAGCAAAAGCGTTTTTCTTTGTCATAGAAAAAAGACTTGCCACTCAAAAAGCGACAGTAAAACAATACTTAGCCCAAACCAAACAGTGCTGACTTTGGGTAAATATTTTTTTAGTTTTAAAAAATTTATTTTCATTGAAAGATTATCATGCTATATTTTTTAATATTATAGCAAATAATATCTCTTAGAGCAATTTAAAACAACCTTTCAAAAAAGGTTGTTTTAAATTGCTCTACTGTCATAAGCTCAGTGGAGCAATGCTTGCCTTTGCCTTGGCAAACATTTTTCTTGTGATTTGGGGCATCTTTTTTTAAGCTGAACGACATGCCTTTTCATTGCTTTCCATCTTTTTATTTGCCTTTGATCTTCGCTGACAATTCTTCTTCCCATGTAATAACGACAGTATCATTGAAACCATCCTCGAGGGTCTTCTGAATAAATTCAGCCTTTTTCTTTTCAAACAGATAATGGCTGAGATGCATTAATTTTAAAATAGTTTAATTCTGGGTTGTGAAACTCGTGGCACAGTTTTGCTTTTGTAAATCAGTTTTTTGGAAATTCTTTTTTACAATCTGTCATATATTTTCCGCCGAAAACTCCTAGTTTTAACATTTGTTTTGGTGTTAACTCTGGTTTAAAATTTTTATCAAAATTTTTTCCAACTGGTTGAGTTAAATAGTAGGTATAATTTTTTTGTATCAAATCACTGACGATGATTTTCTTTTTCATAACTTCTAGCTAGTTGTTTCATTTAGCATTAATAATGCCAAGAATAAGTGCTTGTATTATAATACTAATAAATCATGTAGCTACCATCAGAAGCGAAACTTGAAAAGTAGCGTAGGTCATTATCATGCCCGGGACAACTATTAATATATAGAAGAAAGCAAAGTTAACCCCTTTAAATATAAAATTACCTCCTTTTATGCATTCGTTTATTTTTGCTCAAACAAAGGAAAGAATAATAGCTAAAATAAATGGCTGTAGATAAAACAAATGCATTATGGGATCGCCAAATGACCTCATGAGATTAAAATTGTGATATTCTTGAGACAAAACTGGCATTGTTTTGCTAAAAATAAAATTCAAGATGATGGCTGCCAATAACATGGCAAAACCAGAAAACAGCCCGATAGTTAATATTTTTTTCATGATATTAATTTTAATTTTTTGGTGCCGAGGGAGGGACTCGAACCCTCATGCTTTTAGGCACAAGCTCCTAAAACTTGCGTGTCTACCAATTTCACCACCTCGGCATATGTGTCCCCGGCAGGATTCGAACCTGCAATCTCAAGTTCCGCAAACTTGCGCTCTATCCGGTTGAACTACGGGGACTAAAAATTGCCAGTCATTGGGCTGGCTATCTTTACTAAAAAATTATTTTTTTAGTTATTTTATCAATAAAGTTTTCTTTCATTTCTTTGTACTCTGAATATTTTTCAAGCAAATATAAGATTTCTTCGTGCTGATCATATTCAAAAGGCAAATATAGTTTTAAAAAGGGGAACTTGTTAGTAGCAACAATGACAAGGCCATGGCCTTGAAAAGCTTCCACATCAAAATGCTTTATATTTTCTCAGTCAAACAATTGATCTTGAAGGTAAATACCTTGGGAGTCAATTCTAAAATCTTTTACTTGAGTGTTGCGTTGAATAACCAAAACAAATCCCAAAACAACAAAAAGTGCTAAAAATCAATTATTTAAATAATAGCTTGAAATGATTAAAGCAGCTGAAAAGCCAAATAAAAACCAATAAAAGCTTGGTTTTTTTTCTTTTACTTGATATTGCCAGTTAATAAAATCAATGTTTAGGTCTTTTTTTGGTTCCTCGAATTCTTCTGTTGCTGGCTGCTCTTGATTGGTTAATTCTTGCTCTTCAAGATACTTTGGTTCAATATTGGACTGACTGCTCTCTTGGATTTCTAATTCTTCTGCTTGCAGCTCTATTTTTTCTTTAGCAGGAGACTTAACTTTTCTTATTTTTATTGTTTTTTTATTTTCTGACTCTTTTTGGTTGTCCATGATTTGTTTTTTATTCTTTATGATATTAGCACATTTTTGCTATTTTAGCAATCTTTTAACTGCTTGATTAAATTTTTTACCACGGTCAAATTCATTTAAAAACATGTTAAAGCTAGCAGCTCCGGGTGATAGCAAAATAGTGTCTCCTTTTTTACTAATTTTGTAAGCTTGGTTTACTGCTTCAGTCATGCTTTTTATGCCAAACACAACATTGTTTTTGAGGTATTCTTTTTTAAATAGCTTTATGATATTTTCACCGGCTGTGCCTTCTAAAATAAATAACTTTAATTTTCTTTTCATAATTTCTTTGGCTAACGGAGTTAAATCAAAACCTTTATCAACTCCGCCTCATATTAAAATTGGTGTTTTAAATGTTTTGAGCGTGTATAAGTTGGCATCTGGGTGAGTGGCGCAAGTGTCATTAATAAATTTTCTGCCTTTTATTTCAGCAATAAACTCTTGGCGACCTTCAAGGCCTTTAAAGTTTTTTATAACAAAGTCAACGTCTTTTTTAGATATGCTCAGCTCTTTGGCTAGTTTAAAAAGATTTTCGTGGTTATCTCCATTGGTAAAATGAATTTTAGCTTTGCAATTGTTAGTTAAATTTTTTAATTTTTGATTTATAATTAAAATATCCTCTTTTTTCTGGTATTTAAAAATTAAGCATTTTGAATCTTGATAATCTTTAAAATCTTTGTGTCAGTTTAAATGTTCTGGAGTAATGTTGGTTATTATTGATATGTTTGGACTCTTTTTAGCATATTTTGTGTGGTAAAGCTGAAAGCTAGACATCTCTAAAACAACAATGCTTTTTTTATCTAGCTTTTCTATAAAATTAAAAGGAGAGACTCTAATATTTCCTCCGAGAAAAACTTTATTAAATTGTTTAAAAAATGGGTTTGATTGTTTTTTGACCTGGTCGCAAATTAAGTCATAAATAAGCTTGGTGGTAGTTGATTTTCCTTTAGTGCCAGTAATGCCAATAATAAAAGCAGGGGTGTTTTCGAAAAGAAAACCCATGTCTGTAATTAGTTTTTGATTGTTTTTTTTGGCAAGATTATAAAAACTGCTGGTTGGTTTGACGGCAGGGTTAATGACAATAAAATCGTTGTTTTTAAAATCATTCTCTTGGTGAGGCCCAAAATGGTATTTAATATTGTTATATTTTTTTAGCTTGTCGATTGATTTTTTAAGCTCTTTTTTACTTTTTAGATCAATCACTAAAACATTGGCTTTGTTTTTGGCAAAAAATTTAGCTGCACCAACGCCGCCTCCATGTAATCCTAAGCTCCAAATCAAAACTTTTTTAGCTGACAAGTCTTTTTCAAAATCAATTTTCATGATTTAATTGTTATTTTATTATATTAGTATTTTAGTATATTATCTTGTTTTTTGCAACTTTTTATGATAATATAAAACCGTAAGAAGGAGAGGTGGCTGAGCGGCTGAAAGCGATAGATTGCTAATCTGTTATAGGAGTTAAATCCTATCGAGGGTTCGAATCCCTCCCTCTCCGCAGAATTTAAAAGCCCGCTAATATAGCGGGCTCTTAAATTATGCGGAGATTTTGTAATTCTGTTTGCGTAATTCTTTATAATATGTTAAAATTTCATTAAGTAAAAAGATAAAAAGTCGAGGCATAAAAACATTTTGCGTAACAGTTGGTTGTGTTTATTTTTACATTTAGGGATATCGGCGATAAATCCCTTAAAAACATTTGTATAGAAATCTATTTTATTTATAAATATGCGTGCATATTACTCAGATAGTGTTAAAAATTTTTTGGAAGAAGAAGTCAATTCCATTTTGGGAAAATTGGCTAGTGCTCATGGCCATAGACATTTAGAAATTCAACAAACAAATGCATGGAAAATACAGATTAATATTCTAAAGGAGGCATTTAAAGATAATTCAGAAGGACACCTGTTTTTTGAATTTGCTATTCCTCGTATGGGCAAAAGAGTTGATAATATAATTATTATTGGTGATTTGATTTTTGTAATAGAATTTAAAGTAAGAGATTTCAAGTATGAAAAACATGCAATAGATCAAGTTATTGATTATAGCCTAGATTTGAAAAACTTTCATCAAGGTAGTCATAATGAGAAATTAATACCTCTTTTAGTATCAACTCACGCTAGTCCAAATCAAAATTCAATCGAAAAATATCAAGATTTATTATATAAACCAATTTTAGCAAACAAAGAAAATATCTATGAAGTTTTATCTTTTTGTTTTACAGAGAAGGGGACAGCTGAAATTGATCCAAAAGCATGGTTGGGGTCAACATATAAACCTACTCCAACAATAATAGAGGCAGCACAAGCTCTTTACAAAGGACATAATGTAAAAGAAATTTCTCGTTCAGATTCAGGTGCCATTAATTTATCAAAAACTGCAAATTGCATAAACAAAATTATTGATGAAGCAAAAGAAAAATCCCCTAAATCAATTTGTTTTATGACAGGTGTGCCTGGCGCAGGAAAAACTTTAGCAGGATTAAATATTGCCAACGAAAGAACAAAAATTGCAGAAGACGAAAATGCAGTTTTTTTGTCCGGGAATGGCCCACTTGTGGAAGTATTGAGAGAGGCTTTGACAAGAGACAAAGTTAAAAGTGCAAAAGAAGAAAATATAAAATTGACAAAAAAAGATGCAGCAAGAAGCACTCATGAATTTATTCAAAATATTCATAATTTTAGAGATGAAGGTTTAGAAAGCGAGAACAAACCTGATGAAAAAGTTGTTGTTTTTGATGAAGCACAAAGGGCATGGACAAAAGAAAAAGCAAGATCATTTATGAATCAAAAAAAAGCTCATATTCTCAGAGGAAGGGATTTTACTTATTCAGAGCCTCATTTTTTAATTGAAGTTATGAATAGACATCAAGATTGGTGTTGTATTATTTGTTTAATTGGTGGTGGCCAAGAGATTAATACTGGCGAAGCAGGTTTAGAAGAATGAATCAATTCGCTTAAAAATAACTTTTCTGATTGGAAAGTTTATTACTCTAATTTAATTGTTTCTGATGATGACTATTTGGACAATTTAAACTCTAAAAATTGACTGAAAGAAAACGCCAAATCAGAAGAAAATTTACATTTAGCGGTATCTGTAAGATCTTTTAGATCAGAAAAATTATCAGATTTTATTCACCAATTATTAAATAAAAAAATTGATGTCGCAAAAAATATTTACCAAGAATTAAAAGAAGTCTATTCAATATTTGTAACAAGAGATTATAAAGCTGCAAAAGAATGGATTTTAAAAAATTCAAGGGGTTCAGAACGTTACGGTGTGCTTGCCTCATCAAATGCTAAAAGATTAAGGCCTTTTGGAATTGATGTTAAAAATAGTATTGATACTTCAAATTGGTTTTTGGATGGAAAAGACGATGTTCGTTCATCATATTATATGGAAGATGTTGCAACAGAGTTTGAAATACAAGGCCTTGAACTTGATTGAACTATTGTTTGTTGGGATGGAGACTTGCATTTGAAAGATGATGAATGAGTATATCAATCTTTTAAAGGTACAAAATGGCAGAAAATTCAACAATCAATAAAAAAGAGATATTTGCTAAATGCATATAGGGTACTTCTTACAAGGGCAAGGCAAGGTTTTGTAATATTTATTCCAAAAGGAAGCGAAAAGGATAAGACGAGGCCAAAAAAATTCTATGATGAAACTTATGATTTCTTAGTAAATAAAATAGGTATAAAAAAATTAGAATAGTGGGCTTTCTTTTACTGACTGCGCCTCTGCCTCTCGTAATATTAATATATTTATAATTTAATTTTAACATGAATGATTTTATTATACACGGATGTGAACAAGTGCTTAGATTTTCAAAGGCACAAAGCTGAAACGATCTGTCAGAAGAACGAAAAGTTCAACTTGGTTTTAATATGGGCGTAGTAGCTCTTGGTCTAGACCTAAGCAAAGAAGATAGCTTTCTTCCATTAACAGGCGTTAGAGAAGGCTCGATGCCAATACAAGAATTTCATAAAAAAATGAGGGGGCTGATTTCTTCCCAAAACATTCCTGTTCTTGAGGCAAATATAAATAGGCCTTTTTAAGTCACTCTGGTATTATTTTAAATTACGCCATGCGATTTCTTGCTTGCTTTTGATAAATTTGTTACCATAATGCTAACAAAAATTTTAAACCAATACTATGGAACTTAATGACTATCAAATACAATCAAAAAAAACAGCCCAATATCCCAATGTAGGTAACAATTTTATTTATCCTGCGCTTGGTCTTTGTGGTGAAGCCGGAGAAGTTGCTGAAAAAATTAAAAAAATCCTTCGAGATAACCAAAATATGGCTGACTCAGAAAGAATAGGAGAGATTAAAAGAGAGTTGGGGGATGTGCTTTGATATGTTGCTCAGCTTTCCACTGAGCTTAATCTGACTCTTGAGGACATTGCTCAAGCAAATATTGATAAACTGCAAAAACGACTACAAACTAATAGCATCCATGGTAATGGTGACAATCGCTAGTTACCAATCAAAAACAACCTTTTAAACAAGGTTGTTTTTGATTGTGCTTTGATGCTTTTTTTGATACAATAAAAGTGATTAATAAATTATTAAAATACCTACCAAGAAAGGATTTCTTGAATTTATAAGAGAACAATGTGTTGTTGGTCTTGCTGTCGGCTTTATTTTGGGAGGCCCCGTTTCAAAATTGGTTTCTGCTATTGTAACGGACATAATCAATCCAATAATTGACCGACTACTTGGCTCTATGGACTGATTAAAAGCTCTTTCTTTTAATGTGGGGCATCTAAAATAATGTTTGGAGATTTTCTTAGTGTCTTGATAGATTTTGTCATAATCGCTGCCGTTGTTTATTATGGCGTTAAAAAACTTGGTCTGGTCAAAATGGACAAGAAAAAAGAGTAAGGATTTCCTGTTTTAACCTAGTGATAACTAATATATAAAAACAAATATGAACAACTCAATTGATTTGACCACTTTAATTGGGGACACATTGCTTAATATCAGGGCTGTTATTTTGTTAAAAACACCTTCGGGAATTGTTTTTGAAAAATCAAATTTTGGATATCTTTTCCCGCTTGGTGGGCGTATTAAAACAAATGAATCTTCAAAAGAGGCTGCCATAAGAGAGCTAAAAGAAGAGCTAAATGTTAGCGGCGTCGACCTTAGCCTGGTCGCTATTATTGAAAATTTTTTTGTCAATGAAAACAAACAAAAAGTGCACGAAATAAATTTTGTTTATTCTGGGAAAATCGATGTTGTTCCTGATTTAGCAAATCTAAAATCCGAAAGTGAGGACAACGACGGCTACAAATGCGTTAAGGAAGAAAATTTAGAAAAAGAACAAATAAAACCTTTTGCTGTTGTTGATATTATAAAAAATAAAAAACCTTTTAACAACTTACTTTCCCGTGGCTAAAATAATTGTTATCTTTTCGGATAAATATCTTTTGTATAAAAACAAATTGTCTAAAACATGAAAATTACAATTTGTGGAAGTCTGGCTTTTGCCAAAGAAATATTGGAAGTTCAGAAACACATTGTTGTTGTTTTGGCCAATACTGAAAAATATTAATCTAAACATTAAACTGATCATTATGCGATCAAAACTTCAGCTCGAATATTTGAAAAAAGAGGCCGACCGATTACAAAAAATATATGGCAATTCAAGTCTCCATGCTGTTTATGGGGCTGGCTGTGTTTGCCGACCAAAAGTTTTGCTTCTATTTATGAACCCAACTGCCACAAATGTTTCGGCTTTTGACAACTGAAAAGGTTTGTCTGCTCCATGATTAGGCACTAAAAACATTTGAAAACTTTTAAATTCTTGTCATCTTTTTGACAACAGCCTTTATCAAATTATTAAGACAGGCTCTGCTGCTGTTTGAACCAGCGATTTTGCCCTGAAAGTGTATGAGGATATCAGCAATCGATCAATTTATATCACCAATCTAGCTAAATGCACTCAAATTGACGCCAGAAAATTAAAAGATGGCATTTTTAAGGAGTATCTTTTAAATACTTTGGAAGAAATTTATGAAGTATCTCCTGAAAAAATAATTTCTTTTGGAAACCAAGTTTCTTCAATTCTTTTAAATAAGAAAATTTCCGTTTCAAATTATAAAAAAAGAGAAAAAGAAACTTTATCTATTAAAGACAAAAAATTTGAAGTATATCCATGCTATTATCCGATAGGTCAAGGAATGCGAAACATTAAAGATTCTATTTCTAGAATTAAAACTGTTTTAAAATAAATTTTTAATAAAATATGCTAAGAATATATTTATGAACTATCACAAGCTTATAAGAGATAAAATTCCTCAAATCATCAAAGACGACGGAAGCGAACCCATAACATATGTTGCTGATGATGCCGAATATTGAGCAAAGCTAAAAGATAAGTTGCAAGAAGAAGTGACGGAAGTCTTGGAAGATACAAATGTGATAGAAGAGCTGGCTGACACGCTGGAGGTGATACACGCAATGTTGGCTTTTAAAAAAATAACTTTTGATGAATTAGAACAAATTCGCTTAAACAAGAAAGAGAAAAGGGGTGGATTTGAAAATAGAATTATCTTAAAAGAAACCATTGAAAAATAATCAAAACCATATGCTTTTTTCTTAACCCCTGGCTTTATACAAAGCTAGGGATTTTGTGTTTAAAGACACTTTTTAAAGTAGTTTTGTAATATGATTTAATTCTTTTATTTCTTCGCCTAGTTTATCAAAAGTACTTTCTATTATTATGGGAAGGTCTTTATACATGACTGACTTAATAATTTCATCTTGACCTGTTTTAAACAGAGGGTAATGTAAAAATTTTTTATCATAACCACTGAGATGATATTCGACAATTCTTTTTTTATACTTGCGCTGAAAGGCTCTTGCCAATTCCATGGACGAGTCATTAGTAAAAAAATGCTGCAAATCTACTGTTATGTTAAAGTTGTATTTTTCTATTATGGACTTTATATCTTCTAGGGTTTTTCCAAATTCTTTACTTTTATCCATATTTTCTATTGAAATTGGTATCGTGCTATAATCTAGAAAAACATCTCAGTCTTTAACTTTATCAGTATGAAAAACAATGTTTTTGATGTTATATTTTTTAACTGCTGATGCCAGTTTTGACAAAACCCTTTGAGATGATTCATCTTTTTGATAGGCCATGTCTGGCGCATGTAAAGAGATATATTTAAAATTTGACAGTGTTGTTTCGCTTGAATTTAATATGTGGTCAAGATGGCTTTCATTAAGACAATTTAGCTCTAGGGCGTTTGCCAAATTGTTTGCCGAAAAAATATCTATATAGTCTTTTGAAAATCTTTCTAGCTCATCTTGGTATAATCTGTGAAAGTCGCCATTGCTAAAACCTATAATCATGATCAGGGCAGTTTAATGTTTTATTGTTTAAATTTTAACAACTTTTGCAAAAGTATGCAATCAATTGACAACTATAATAATATTTTTGCTTGCGGTACACCGTGCTCTTGTTTGAATTGGAAATTTATAAACTTAATATTTTTACTATTTTGCCTTTTTCAAGGACTGTTGAAAAAAAAATAAAAATAAGCTATAATAAAACTCACAAACCTAATCAAAAAATAATTAAATAAAGTAATGGAATTAAATCATATTTTGTTTATACCTGATGGCAATCGCAGATGAGCAAAAAAAAGAGGCCAAAACCCCTGAGAAGGTCATAAGGCAGGAGCTGAATCATTTAAAGAATTGATGGACTTTATTACCAAAAATAATGTTGTAAAAAATATTTCTTTTTGGGCAATGTCAAAAGATAATTTTATTAAAAGACCAAAAAAAGAAATAAGTTTTTTAATAAAAATTATCAATGAAGCTTTCAAATCTTTTACTAAAGATAAAAATATAAATGACCGAGGGGTAAATATAAGGTTTTACGGAGAGTGAGATAAAATCTTTGACAAAAAAACTGTTCAAAATTTAAAACAAATAGAAAAAGACACTAAAAATAACAACCGGTTTTTTCTTTCTATTTTGCTGGCCTATGATGGCAAAGTGGAACTGATTGAGTCAATAAACAATCTCAAAAAAAATATAAAAGTTACGGCTGAAAAAATAAAAGAAAACTTATGAACAAAAAGCTTGCCTGATGTTGACTTAATAATTAGAACTGGAGTAAAAAATGACCCTCATCTAAGCGGCAATGTGCTTTTATGACAAACTAGCTATTCACAGCTATATTTTACTGAAACATTGTGACCAGATTTAAACAAAATAGAGCTTAAAAAAGCGATATTGGACTTTGCCAAAAGACAAAGAAGAAAAGGAAAATAATAAAACTAAATTAAAAGACAGGCATGACATTATTTCAAACTATTATACTGGGCATAGTGCAGGGAGTAACAGAATTTTTGCCAATCTCTAGCTCCGGCCATTTAGTTTTGCTGGCTAGGTTTTTTGAAATAAAAGATAATGTTGTTTTGATAAATTTGATCTTGCATGTAGGCACAGCAATGGCTATGATATGTTTTTTCTGAAAGGATATCTTAAATATAATCAGGCATAAAAACTGAACCCTTGTTAAGAACCTGTTTATTGCTTTTTTGGTAACTGCTTTTTTTGCTTTTTTGTTTAAAAATATTGTTGAGCATGTTTTTATAACGAGCCATAGTGTTGTTCCTGTTGCCTGAGCTTTTGTTTTTACAGCTATGATTTTGTTGATGTTAAAGAAAATAAAAAATGATGGCAGCGGTATTAATAATTTAAAAACTTTTGATTTAATAAAAATAGGCTTAGCTCAAGCAGTTGCAATTGTGCCTGGTATTTCTAGATCTGGCATGACTTATTTTGCTGCTAGAAAGGGCGGTTTGAAAAAAGAAGCTGCTTTCAAATTTTCTTTTCTTTTGGCTATTCCAACAATTTTAGGAGCAACTTTTATAGAAACATTGTCAGGTTATAAAAATTTGTCCGAAACAGTAAGCTTTGGCAATTTGGCTACTGGCTTGATTATTTCATTTATTATTGGTATAATTAGTTTGTGAATTTTTAGGTATCTGGCTTTAAAATCAAAATTGTGAATGTTTAGCATTTACTTGGTCATTTTGGCTGGTTTTTTACTAGCCTTATAGCGCGAGAGTAGCACAGTGGTAGTGCGCCTGCCTTCCAAGCAGGATACGCGGGTTCGATTCCCGTCTCTCGCTCATAAAAATGATAACATACCATAAAACAAAAGTTTTATTTTGATAAAAATAAATTTATGGAAAACAACAATCAAAACTATGCTATTTTAGTGACAAATTTAACTAAAAAATTTGCTCAGACAATAGCTGTTGATAATATTTCTTTAAGCGTTAAACAAGGTAGTATTTTTGGTTTTTTAGGACCAAATGGTGCTGGAAAAACTACTACAGTAAATATTTTATGCACTCTGCTTACGCCAACCAAAGGTGATGCTGTGGTTGGTGGTTTTAGTATTACTGAAAACCCTTTGTTAGTGAGAAAAAATATTGGCATTGTTTTTCAAGAGTCTACCTTGGATAAGCACTTGACTATTAAGGAAAATCTTTTCTTGCACGCCAAGCTTTATGGACTAACTAATGCAGAATTTAAAAAACAGTTTTATAAAACAATAAACTTGGTTGAATTAAATGATTATATTGATACTCCTATTTTGGAGCTGTCTGGAGGAATCAAAAGGAGAATTGAAATAGCTAGAGTACTAATACATAGTCCAAAAATTATCTTTCTTGACGAGCCTACTGTCGGGCTTGATGCACAAACAAGAAATAAAATTTGAGCCTATCTTTT